>CAIXAQ010000801.1 GCA_903917425.1 uncultured Bacteroidales bacterium | reverse complement strand
TGCAATAATAAAGGCTGCTGTTTCGCCGGTAGGAATAAAACCGCTGTGGTTTACGCCTCTCAACCCGCCAAATTCGGTGAACCCACGTTCTGTATTCTCGTTTCTAACCCAAAATAAATCAAGTTTTTGCGGTCGGATGTGCGGGATCAGTGCCAGAATTATCACCAAGCGTTCCGGTAATGTCAGCTCACAATTTGTTACAAACCGGCTATAAAATGAGTCTCTTTCTGATAGGTCAGGAGGGGTGCATTTATAAAAATCCCACGCAGAAGCTTCACCTTTAAAGTGGTTTTCAAGCCTCTTTTCGAGTACTTCGCCGAACCAGTCAAGTTCCAGTTCCAGATCGCGGGCGTTATTTGCAATTTCGTTTACCATTCAGTCAGGATAGGTTGATTCATCCAGGGAAACTTAAGCACGCTGATACTCCAGGGCAGGTGATCGAGTAATAGATCGAATGACATGCGTTCGATCCGCAACAAGCAACTTTCTTTATTTTGTGTCAGCAGTCCCCGCCTCTGAATAAATGTATCGCGAAACCCCGGGATAGATATTTTTTTTAATATTTTCCAGTGTTCGATGGCTGATTGTAATACGGCATCCGCCTCCTCTTTATCTGCAGGCAGCAGTAATCCAGCCGAAACTGGAAGTGATCTTCCCGGGCTTTGTCCAAGAAGCAATTTAACTAAACCAAGTTCGAATTCATGAATGTCCTCCTCTCCGGTAGCCAGAAAATGAAGCAAGGCAGCAGCCTTAGCCAGGTGATGATCTGGAATTTGTTGTTTATTGCCAGACAATATTCGTGTTATTGAAAACAATTGGGGCAAAAAAGGGTGGAGAAGGATGAGCCCGGAATGAAAAACGGTAATTTTCTCTGCTTTGAACTGAAAGAACGTTGTTTCTGACGGAGAACCTTCAGGTAAATGATTAGGATTGCTTGCAATAGAATGGCCCCCATCCAAAAAACTATTTCCAGTATCTGCAATATTCTTGGATTTTGAGTCAAGCTGTTCCAGGTTTGAAGTTGGCAAATCGGGTTTGCCAAATACTTTCGTGCTGCCTGGTTTTATTTTTCCTTTTACCCGGAGGCTATTCAGGCCAGGATCTGTATTTATTTTTAACTCTTCCCTGGCAGGGGAGACGGCTTCATTTTGCATGAAACCTTTTTCATTCAAAGTGATACTATTTTGGCTTGCGGCATGGTTTAGGTCACTGCTGGTTCTAAAATTAGTATTTTCGCCATCATCATTTTTACCCTTTTCTGTTTCATAAGAATAAGGAAGTTCCTGATTTAATTCTGATTTTAATGATTCACTTATCAGAACTGAAATCTCTTTTAGTTCGTTATGTCCGGGAATTATTTCGTTTGTGCAGTCATGTATTAGTTTAGCAATTCGGCCAAATTCATTTTTACTCTGCGACAACCTGACAACTGAGGCCAATTTATCTATAAATGGTTGAATGTCATTTAGGCTAAGGAGTTGCAGCAACCTGAAATAAAAGTCGGGATGCTCAACATTTTTCGTCAGGTGCCCAATCAATTGAGCCTGTAACAAAGGAATTACTTCCATATAATATTTGAGAGTTTCACCGACCGATACAAAGTGGGAATGCCATGAGATTGATCCTGTACGGAGGTAATAAAGAATTTGTTGAAAACTATTTTCCTGTTCGGTAACTATGCCTGGCCTGGCTTCGTTAGTTTCATTCTGAGCATCTATAATTACTTCTGTTAGTTTTTGCAATAATTGTTTTTCTAGCAAAATGGGCAATTCTGCAACCAGATTTTGCCATGATGATACTTTTACCTTTAATTCTAATGTATTGATGTAAACATTTATACCATTTGGCGAAATCTCGTTGAACACCTTTTCGAAAATGGGTGTGATCGTATCATCTAGTTGTTCGCGCAAGTGTTTCCTGATACCAAATGCATCCTCAACTGTAGGCGCTTTTATAAGCCATTTCTGACTGTGAATACGGTGTGGTAAGGACGGCATGGTCTTTTTATTACGCTTCGAAAAAACAAATTTTACCTACTTCTTTATAATGCGACCCAAAAACTGGTTGAGTGCAAGATTGCCCGTGGTTTTCTGAATGCTTTGAAGATTGGTATGTACTGCGTTTCTTGCGTCCTCATTTTCAATGGAGGACATCCTGTAATTTACTTCCATCATCGCGGTGTAACCTTCGGTACCCGGCGATACATCCATATTTGATTCAGAAATAATCCTGGCCGTCTCCTGAACCGAAGTGGCGAGTTCCATTTCCATTTCTTTCGCCATTTCGTTGTACAGGACTTTGTCCTTAACGGTTATTCCCGTTTCTGATGCTTTTTCGCGAAAGCGAAGCACCATTTTTTCCTGCTCGTTTACTTCTTGCATTTTTCTTCCCAACGCGGGGTTCGTAATCTCTGTAATAACACCGCTATCCGCATTTCTGTTATTTCGCGCTATCAATACATTGCTCACCGTGCTGAACGAATTTTGAATAGAATTGAAATAATCCTGTTGCATCCTGTCTAAACGATTGTTCACATTAGTATCAAGCATGTCAAGTTTGTTCCTGATAAGGTCAATTTTCACATAATCTACCTTATCGTTAATTATCCTGTCAACGGGTTTGATTACCCGTACTCCACTTGTAATGATTATTGGATCGCGCAATGAAGGCTTCCTAATTTCGGGTTCATCAGCTTGTTGCTCAGCTATTTCCGGGCAATAATATGGCAGCATAAAATCGCCAATAACTTGATTTTTTGTGTCGTAAACAAGGATAAATGTTCCGCCTTTTGTCACACCTGCAGTATGCTCCATGCCATGGTATTCCTTTATGAAGTTATGGAACAGGAGCCGTTCATCTTCTTTATCATCATTACG
>CAIXAQ010000800.1 GCA_903917425.1 uncultured Bacteroidales bacterium | reverse complement strand
TGTCAGAAATGATTCATGCGATCACAGGAATCGTAAATGGAGTTCAGGTTCCGGTAACTGTGGATATAGAAGCCGGATATGGAAATAATATCAATGAAATAATTGATTCGGTAAAAAAGATCATTGCAACAGGAATCGTTGGAATTAACATTGAAGACAGTATTGATTTAAGTCCGGCATTAATCGACGAGATGGAATTTTGTGAACGAATATCAGCTATTCGTGCATTATCCAATTCACTGGGTTTTCATTTGGTAATTAATGCAAGGACCGATTCATTTTATACTTCGTCAGGTTCCACACGGGAAAAATTAGCTGAATCGATAAAGCGCGGCAATAAATACCGGGAAGCTGGTGCCGACTGCATATTTGTTCAGCCTGTATGGGAAAAGGAAACGATTTCAACACTGGTTAAAGAAATTAATGCCCCAATTAATATTCTTTCAAACCCTGCAATTGGGACAGGTATACTCCCTCCGTCTGTTCGTGAGCTGCAGGATATAGGTGTCGCTCGATTAAGCTTAGGTTCAAGTTTGATGAAGGCTACTTTAGCTTTAATTAAAAAAGTGGCTGACGAACTTTCAGAAAAAGGAACATACCATATTTTATTAGATTCTATGTCACCGCTTCCCGACGCTGCATTGGCCTACAAAATGGCAGTAGGTTTAAACAAATGAAGAACAGCCACGATAAAGAAAATTATAATGAACCAGAACCTTCAGAAAATTTTCAATTTTCTCCAACAAGATGAGTTGTTGTCAGCAGAAGAGAAAGCTTCGCTTACCAAAGCAGTAGCCGATGCCGACAAAGAAATGGAGATCACGGCCTTCAAACTCGACCGAACCGAAAAAGTAAAGCGCACCACGTCAATTCTCCTGGAGGAAACCATCGAAGAACTTGAGCAGAAACGTAAAGCTGTTGAAGCACAAAACCGGGATCTCGAAATTGAATCTTCGCTCGAAAGGATAAGGACTGTTGCCATGGGTATGCGCAAACCGGACGATATGCTGGAAGTTTGCCGCATCATTTCACAGCAATCCGAAAGCCTGGGGATCAAAGAAATACGTAATGTGCAAACTGCTATTATTTATGAATCCAAAGGCACTTATCTTAATTATGAACATTATGCAAAGCATGATAAGCTTTTGGTTACAGAAGTCGATTTTAAAAATCACGAACTGCAGAGTTTATTTGCCAACCAGATGCTTCGGGGTGCTGAAGAATTGTTTTCCAGTGCATTAACCGGGAAAGAAGTACAAGACTGGTACGACTACCAAAAAACCACCAACCAGTTTGCTGATAGTTATCTGGAAAATGCCCAATCCCTGAATTATTACTTTTATTCATTAGGGCCTGTTGCACTGGGTATTTCGACTTATTCGCCATTAAGCGAAGAAGAAATTAATCTGTTCAAACGTTTCCGCAATGTATTTGATCTGGCCTACCGCCGTTTTCTGGATATTGAAAAGGCCGAAGCGCAGTCAAGAGAAGCCCAGATTGAACTGGGCCTGGAACGTGTGAGAGCCAGGGCAATGGCTATGCAGAAATCAGAAGAGTTAGCTGAACTTGTTGATACAGTTTTTACGGAACTTACCAAGCTACATTTTTTGCTCGACCGGTGCATTATCATGATATACGATCCAACAACCCATGGATCAACCTGGTGGATGGCAAATCCTGAACCCGGTTCTGTTCCCGTTGGCTTATTTATAAAAAATCATAAACATAAGCCTTACCAGGAATATATCAAAGCATGGCAGGCACAGACTTTAAAATGGGAATATCTGTTGGAAGGAACCAGCAAAAAAGAATGGGACACATATATCTTTTCAGAAACAGACCTTTCTCTTTTGCCTGAGTTTGTAATTGACGGAATGAGGTCCGTTGAACGGGTATTTTTAAATGCTTCTTTTAATAATTTCGGAAGTTTAACGGTATCCACAATTGATCCTTTGCCCGAAGCACAATTTGAAATTGTGTTGCGCTTTGCAAAAGTTTTCGATATGACCTATACAAGATTTCACGATCTGAAACAGGCTGAAGCACAGGCACGTGAAGCACAGATTGAAGCGGCGTTGGAAAGGGTGAGAAGCAGGACAATGGCCATGCAAAAAAGTGAGGAACTGGCTGATGTTGCTCAGGTACTATTTCAACAGGTAAAACAGCTCGGTATAAAAACATGGTCAACCGGAGTTAATATCTGGCAGCAGGGAGAAACATCTTACATCGATTGGGTGGTTAGTACTTCCGACGGACAATTTATGACTCCTTACACGGTTGACCTGACAACCCATCCGTTTTTCAGGGAGATTAGTAATGCAAAGAGAAGAGGTGATGATTTCTTTGTGATTGAAGCAGAAGGCGAAACCTTGGCTGAACATTATCGCCTTTTGTTCAAAATGGCCAAAATCCAGTTTGAAGACCTTCTCAAATCAGGTTTTCAAATGCCGGAACATCAAATCAACCATTATGTGTTTGGCCAGCAGGTAAGCCTGATGTTTATCACCCTCGAAGCTTGTCCGGAAGCACATGATATTTTCAAACGTCTTGGAAGTGTTTTCGAACAGACCTACACCCGTTTCCTAGATCTTCAAAAAGCAGAAGCCCAGGCGCGGGAAGCAAGGATAGAGGCGGCATTAGAAAGAGTGAGAAGCCGCACACTGGCCATGCAGAAAAGTGATGAGCTGGCTGAAACCTCGGCAGTTCTTTTTCAGCAATTAATTCAGCTTGGCATTGAGCCGAATCGCTTGTACATCACCATTATTAAAGATGATCAGGCAAATGCGGAATTCTGGATTACGGATGAAGACGGCAGCAAAGTGAGTTCCGCTTTTGAGACAAACCTGAATAATAATCCTGTCTTTAAAAAGATGCTGGAAGGCTGGAAAGGGAAAAAGAGTACACTGACAATAGATATGAAAGGTGAAGAACTACAGGAATATTTCCGTTACCTCAGCAGCCTGAATGTACCGTTTAAAGGCGGACTTGCACAAACCCGAAGAATACAGAACCTCGGTTATTTTAATAAAGGGTTTATCGGCATGGCATCACTGGTTGAACAGCCGGAAGAAACCATTCAGTTATTGGCACGGTTTGCTGCGGTATTCAATCTCACGTTCACACGTTTTAACGACCTGAAAATTGCCGAGGCTCATGCCATACAGGCTGAAGAAGACCTGTTAAAACTACAGACAGAAAAACAAAGAGCTGAAGAAGCCCTGGCTGAATTGCAGGTAACTCAAAAGCAGCTTATCCAGGCCGAAAAAATGGCTTCACTAGGCGAACTTACCGCCGGCATTGCCCATGAAATCCAAAACCCGCTTAACTTCGTTAACAATTTTTCGGAAGTGAGCAGTGAGCTACTGGATGAAATGAAAGCAGAACTGGATAGAGGAGATACCGATGAAGCGAAAGCAATCGCTGCGGATGTGAAGCAAAATCTTGAAAAAATACTACACCACGGCAAACGTGCCGATGCCATTGTTAAAGGAATGTTGCAGCATAGCCGCAGCAGTAATGGGATAAAAGAACCTACCGATATAAATGCATTGGCGGATGAATACTTCAGGCTTGCCTATCATGGTTTAAGGGCAAAGGACAAATCCTTTAATGCTACCCTGAAAACTGATTTTGATTCCTCAATCGGGAATATAAATATTATTCCCCAGGATATTGGAAGGGTAATTCTGAATCTTATTACCAATGCATTTTATGCCTGCGCTGAGCGACGGCGGTTGAGCGAAGCCGAAACCAGCCGAAGTGTTGTCGACGAAAAGAAAAAGCAATTAGGTTCAGTATATGAACCAACTGTTTCTGTAAAAACCAGGAAAACAATTAATAAGGTTGAGTTGTTGGTTACTGACAACGGAAATGGGATACCGCAAAAAGTAGTGGATAAAATTTTTCAGCCTTTTTTTACCACTAAACCATCGGGGCAGGGAACCGGCCTTGGTTTATCAATGAGCTATGACATTGTAAAAGCGCATGGTGGCGAGTTAAAAGTGCAAACAACCGAAGGCGAAGGATCAGTATTTACTGTTATGTTGCCAGCTTAAAAAGACTTAACGAAAAATGAAATAGTACAAAACACATAATAAATACCCAGCATGGCAATAAACGGAACTGGTACTATAATACCAAAGGTAAAACGAAGTGGTCTCCCTTCACTTTCTGAAAATACTTTTCTCAGGTATATAAGTTTTGCGATACTTTATGTGGCGCAGGGAATCCCCGAAGGAATGACCTTTTTTGGCATTCCCGCATGGATGGCTATGAATGGTAAAAGTGCCTCGGAGATCGGAAGTTTTGCCGCCGTAGTCATTATTCCATGGAGTCTCAAAATACTGGTTGCCCCATTAATGGACCGATTTACCATTTTGTCAATGGGTCGCAAAAGGCCATGGGTGCTATTCGGGCAGATGGGATTAATGATAAGTTTTATCGCCATGGCTTTTGTACCCGATCCGATGAATAACATTAAACTGTTAATGATAGCAGCTTTTTTTGTTAGCTTGTTCGGTTCCATACAGGATGTTGCTACTGATGGCATGGCTATCGATATTGTTCCTATCGATCAGCAGGCACGGGCCAACGGATTAATGTGGGGGGCTAAAACTATAGGTATTTCTGCTTCACTGGTGGCAGGCAACTGGGTAATTCATAACTATGGATTTCAATATGCAATTTTTTTACTTTCCGTTGCAGTCAGTTTCATATTCCTGGTGCCACTTTTATTCAGGGAACGTGCGGGCGAGAAATTACTTCCATGGACCAAAGGTGCACCATCCGAAAGTGCATTAAAAACGCAGTTGGAAAGCCTGGGGCAAATTTTCAAAAGCCTTTTCAGGGTTTTCTTTTTGCCAAGCAGCTTGTTTATGGGTATTGCATTCTTTTTCTTTCAGATGGGTAACGGGCTTATTGATGCACTCCTGCCGGTTTTTACAATTCAGAATATTGGGTGGACTGACCAGGGATATGCTCATGTATTTTCAATAGTCAATATAACCGCCGGGTTTCTTGGGATGTTTGCCGGAGGTGCACTGGCCGATATTTTCGGCAAAAAGAAAATGATGACGATCTATCTTGTTGCTATGATATTGTTAGTTTCAGTCATGGCATTTTCGAAATTTTACTGGAAGCAGCCATATTTGGTCGAAGGCTTTATGGGGGCCTATTACACCTTATATGTCTTTTTAACGGTTGCTGCTTTTGCCACAGGAATGGGCCTCTGCTGGAAAAGGGTAGCCGCCACGCAGTTTACGCTCTACATGGCCATTTCCAACCTGGGCCGTGCAATTGGGGCCAGTTTACTCGGACCTCTTCGAAGATTTTTGCCCTGGGAATATGTGATACTCTCTTTCGCCGGATTTGCTGTCGTGATGCTGATATTTATCCAGCTGCTTCAAACAAAGAAACATCTTGAAAATATTGAGAAACTGGAATCAGATCACCTGGGAGGAATACCATCAATCATTCCTGTAACAGTTAGCAGCAGCATTTTGCCAGGCTAGCTACGGCAGAATCTTCATTTGAACTATTGTAATCAGTAAAAGTATCTGAACAGGCATAATCTAGTTGAATTCAAAAATAATTGTAAGGAAATAATACAGTTCACAATACAATCAAAAGTAGAAACCAAAAACAGTTAAAATTATGGCAAAAGTAATAATCCTTGGGGGTGGTGTTGCCGGAATGTCAGCAGCACATGAGTTAGGCGAGCGCGGTTTTCAGGTTGAGGTTTACGAGCGGAATCATAAGTATTGCGGAGGTAAGGCGCGCTCTGTTAACGTTCCGGAAACCAATTTACTCGATAAAGATAAATTTCTTCCCGGCGAGCATGGATTCAGGTTTTTCCCTGGATTTTACAAGCATGTTACCGATACCATGAAACGAATCCCTTTCACGGATTCTGAAGGAAAGGTGAACAGCAATGGCTGCTTCGATAACCTGACTTCCACATCAAGGGTTATGATAGCCCGCAATGGGAAAGACCCGATTATAACCGATGCCAGTTTCCCTCATTCGCTAAGCGACCTTAAACTGATTATCCACGATATGACCGGCGGAGTTAAAACTGGCCTTACGCATGCGGAAATTGAATTTTTTGCGGAACGTACGTGGCAGCTTATGACTTCATGTACCGAAAGAAGAGCCAACGACTACGAACGACTTGGGTGGTGGGAATACTTGCAGGCCGATCGTTTCAGTGAGACTTACCAACACCTTCTTGTCGAGGGCCTTACCCGAACGCTGGTGGCAGCCCAGGCCAAGTCAGCGAGTACAAAAACCGGGGGAGATATTTTTCTTCAGCTTATTTTTAACATGCTTGATCCTTCGGTTGCCACCGACCGCGTGCTGAATGGCCCGACAAACGAAAAATGGCTGAATCCCTGGATTGATTACCTGAAGAAAATTGGTGTCAGCTATAATCTCGATCATCGGGTTACAGCTATCAACATGAAAGGTGGAAATGTTGAAAGCGTTGTTGTCGAAACCTGGGAGGGAGTCCAGAGTACCCTTACAGCCGATTATTTCATTCTGGCAACTCCT
>CAIXAQ010000799.1 GCA_903917425.1 uncultured Bacteroidales bacterium | reverse complement strand
GATGATCCGCCGGCAACAACAGCCTTTAACTCGTGGCCATAACGGATACCGCCGCAATATTCGTCGCTGTAAATAAATTCTTCAACCGGCAATCCGAGTTCAATTTCATAAATGCCTGGTTTGTTGATATGACCACAGGCCGAAATAAGTTTAGTTCCTTTGCTGTTGCCGATTCCGATGGCTGAGTAAGCTTCTCCACCGTTATTGATTATCCAGGGAAGTGCAGCAATGGTTTCAACATTATTAACAACTGTAGGACAGCCGTATAAGCCGACAACCGCTGGAAACGGAGGTTTGATCCTTGGATTGCCGCGTTTGCCTTCGAGCGATTCGAGAAGCGCAGTTTCTTCACCACAAATGTAAGCTCCGGCACCAGGCTGACAATACAAATCTAGGGAATAGCCACTTCCTTTTATATTTTCACCCAGAAAACCATTTTTATATGCTTCAGCAATCGCTTTTTCGATGATACGAAGGACATAAAATAATTCGCCACGGATATAAATGTAGGATGTGCGTGCTCCGAGAGCGTAGGAGCCAAGTATCATTCCTTCGATTAGCTGGTGAGGATTGAGCTGGCCAATATGCCGGTCCTTAAAGGTCCCGGGTTCGCTTTCATCAAAATTGCAGACGAAATATCTTGGGTTGTTCGTTTTTTTATCAATAAAACCCCATTTCATTCCTGCAGGGAAACCGGCGCCGCCACGTCCACGCAAACCGGATTTGGTTACTTCGCTGGTTACCTGGTCAGGCGTGAAGTTTTTCAGAACTTTTTCAACAGCTGAATATCCTCCCAATTTCCTATAAACCTCGAAACTGGCCAGACCGGGAACGTCAATATTTTTTAAAAGTATTTGTTCGGCCATGGTTTACAGGTAAGGATTTGTATGCGAGTTTTTATTTTCAGCCTGCCATTTTTCCAGCAAATCGTCCGCTTTCAGAGTGGTAATATTTTCATGGTATTCGATGCCAACCTGTATTACAGGAGCATTTCCGCAAGCGGCAAGACATTCTACAGTTTTGATAGTAAATTTACCGTCAGCAGTAGTTTCACCGGCTTTGATTCTTAAACGATTTTCGAAATGAGCCAGAATTTCTTCGGAACCTTTTAACCAGCAAGGACCTGTCTGGCAGACCTCAATCACACAATTCCCGACTGGTTGAAGGTTGAACATGCTATAAAATGAAGCAACTTCATAAACTTCGATTGGTTTAATATCAAGTAAGGATGCTACATAGTCCATCGTTTCCGAACTCAGCCATCCCTGGTTTTCAGCCTGGGCAATATGCAATACGGGAAGCAAGGCTGATTTCTGCCTGCCTTCCGGGTAGCGTTTGATGATCTTGTTTACGAGATCAAGCGTTTCGCGGTTAAATTCTGTTATGTTGAGCTTTTCTGGCATTTAATAGTTTCTGGTTTCTAGTTTTTCGTTTCAATTCCGACATCCGACATTCTACTTCCAACATTCTTAAGCATCCAACTCCCCCGCAATTACATTCATCGAACTCATGGTAAGAATGGCATCGGATAACATGGCTCCTTTTACCATTTCAGGATAAGCCTGGTAATAAATGAAGCATGGGCGGCGGAAATGGAGTCGTGAAGCGGTACGCCCGCCATCGCTGACAAGGTAAAATCCAAGTTCGCCGTTTGCAGCTTCAATGCAATGATACACTTCACCGGCAGGAATATCAGTTTCACCCATCACAATTTTGAAATGCCAGATAAGGGCTTCCATGTTGTTGTATACTTTTTCTTTCGGAGGCAATACAAACCGTGGATCCGGCGCAAAATAAGTTTCCTTATCTTCCATCTTATCGAGTTTGGCAATTGCCTGTTCGATAATGGAGAGACTTTGCCTCATTTCTTCCTGCCTTACCATAAACCGATCATATGTATCACCATTTTGTCCGACTGGAATTATAAAATCAAAATCTTCGTACGAACAATATGGATTCATAACGCGGACATCATAATCTACGCCGCAGGCACGTAAGTTTGGACCTGTAAATCCATAAGCAAGAGCACGCTCGGCAGAAAATGCGCCAACATTAATGGTACGGTCCATAAAAATCCGG
>CAIXAQ010000798.1 GCA_903917425.1 uncultured Bacteroidales bacterium | reverse complement strand
AGTAGTTATTATTCTTTTTAAGATATTGGGATGTCTTTCAATCATTATGCCACAAGTGAATCTGAAGCAGGACGTAAATCAAAAACAGAGACATCGACGAAGCATCACAAAATGAAACAGCCTTTAAATACTGTATATCAATATTTTAGATTAAACAATATGTCAGATTAGAACTCAGGCTAGGATTGACAGCAAGAGATTGTCAGCCTGTTATTGTGCTGACAAAACGGCAGAAAATGGTTTTTCATGAAACAAATTGGTTAAAAACTGAAATCGCAATGATCGATTTTCCGTTTTTTGTTGGCGGAATACACTCTGTTTTAAACAGCTCAATTTCAGTTTAGTGTAATTTTTTTCAATGATATGTTTTTTCCAGGCACAATATTTCATTGGAAAATTAAGAACATTAAACGCAGAACGCAAAATATAAAAGTATAAGAGCCCTCCTACTTTCTCATTCTTAATTTTATGGAAAAGGTTTTTTTGCTTGTTTGTTTCGGCATAAACTCAGCCGAACAATTCTGGTTTGCCCAGGCCGGGCAAGAAATTCTTCTGCCTGGCTTAAATGAGTCTACTTTGTGGGCTTTGCAAATTTCAAATCGGTTGTAGAATTCAGATCGAGAATGGTTGCAGCACTCAGTGGAAGTGGAAGACGCCGTATCTGGAATCTGCTGGAAAGTAAACCGAGCCCGTTTGAAATATTTGTGTAATTAGGTTTTTCGATCAGAACGCCTGTCGAGGGCCCATTGGCATCCAGGTAAGTGTTAAATTCATCGCCTATAACAGAAACTTCGAGATCGCAGGTTGATGCAAAACGCTTTATAACAGCATCTTCAGCAGCCTGATCGGTATAAGGGATTTTGCTTTCGCACATTTTGAAAAAATCCTCATTCTGGTAAGCAGCCTCACTCGATCCGCTTCCATCAATGGTTTCGGTAGTTTGCTCGGGGAATACCCATTCGACCTTACGATGGGTAGTATCTCCCTTCAGACCTAATTCCTTATAGTTAAAATATAATTTAAACTGGTATCTCTTGCCGTTTTTTGCATTTTCCCAGATAAATTTCTGTTGCGAAGTACTGGATCGGGGAAAACTGATTGATTTTGCTCCCGAAAGAGGCTTGGTGATGCTGAAAGTATGAATAAGTTCTGTTTTTGAACTCACCACATTGCCGGACTTTTTATTGGTAACCTTTAGTTCATAGGAATTATTCTCATTAAATTTTGCCTTTGAATAATAGAATAACTGGTCAGGAGAATAAAAATCGCCGGACTCTTTATTGTGTAATGTAATCGTATCGAAAACAATCTCCCTTTTAATGCCCCCGGTGGTAATTTCGGTCAGAACCACATTGATATCGTTTCCAAAACTCGAAGAATCAGCAACCTGGGCATATAGCATTGCATCCCCATCGCCCAGAAAAGCTTTGTTTATACGAAGATAATGCACACTGTCATTCTGATTTAATAAACCATAAACGATGGCAACTTCTTTGTAATCAGCTATTACATCAAAATCAGTTTTGCATGAGTACAAAAAACCCAGAACAAGGAATAAGAATAGTAAACACGGATTTTTTTTCATCTGAAATGAGAAATCAAAAAGTTTATGCAGCAAAAGTAATTATTATTCGAAGACTAAAAAACTGAACCTGCACATGTAATGGATTATTTGTAATTTTGCAGTGGTGACAATCTGTTCTATCGTATCCCGGCTCGTCCGCGGGTAAGGAAAGTCAGGACAACAAAGAGCGCCATACTTCCTAACGGGAAGGTTCTGCGGCTGAACACCGTGGAAACAGCCAGTGCCACAGAAAATATACCGTCGCATCGTAAGGTGCGATAAGGGTGAAAACGCGGGGTAAGAGCCCACGCTGTGTTGCAGCGATGCAGCATGAGGGTAAACCTTATGGGTTGAAAGACCAAATATACCGGGAGTAGTGCCGTGCAAGCGGTTGCTGAAAGGGTTGCTCGCCCGATGCCCGGGGGGTAGGTCGTTAGAGACCGTCAGTGATGGCGGCCCCAGATAAATGATGGAAGCCGGAGGGTCGGCAACAGGCCCGAAGGAACAGAATCCTGCTTATAGGATTGTCACCTAAAGTGTTGCATTTCAGGAGTTAGTAGCTTATCCTAAAACTTGATGTTTTTTCTGGCTTAATATTTCAATGCGGAATTAAAAACATTAAACACAGAACACAAAATGTAAAAGTATTGCACCCCCTTACTTTTTCATTTTTCATTTAATCTTAAGTGTTTTTCATTACTTTTAGACACTGGCTTGTCCAGGATAGCAGTTTGGGGTCAGGGAACTTTAAGAGTTATATTGTTGCATTCAATAAGCAGGCACAGATCTGAAAATTTATTTTCAAAAAAACAGACTATGAAACAAGCATTGTTATTATTTATAATTCCATTCCTATTTATCTCAGGCAGTTTCGCACAGCAAATACCCAACGGCAGCTTCGAAACATGGACAGGAGGCGAGCCTGATACCTGGAATACGACAAATATGAATTTTTTAGGAACCAACTTCGTAACGGTTACCAAAGATTTGTCAAGTCCACAGCAAGGTACAGCCTCGGCTCAACTCACAACAGTAACTAAGTCGGTGCTTTTTAATCCGGTTACGGTACAAGGGGTACTCACTCTAGGCATTCTGGATATAAATCTGATTACCCAAACAGCGTCGGTCACCGGCGGATATCCTTTTACCGGAATGCCCCAGAAACTTGCCGGTTATTTCAAATACCAGCCTGTAAATAATGATGCCTGCGTTGTTGGAATGGGGCTTTTCAAAAGGAACAACGGAGTACAGGATACCATTGCTTTTGGAGTCATCAATTTGTCGGGCACATTTAACGACTGGTCTTATTTTGAAGTTCCGATCGAATACCAGCAATGGATTGAGCCCGATACCATGAATATTTTAATACTAAACTCAATTCCCCAGGATGGGATCGACCATACCGGGACGAAAATGTGGGTTGATAACCTTTCCTTTGTTTATGGCACTGTAGGAATTGAGGGCGTGACTTTTGCCAAAGATATAAGCATTTATGCCGAACGTAATTCCAGTCAACTTATACTTTCATCCACTTTCGGGAAGCAGGAGAACCTTAATATAAGCCTGTTCACAATGTCTGGCACAGAAACCAGGAACTGGAAACGAACGATGCAACAATCTACTGAACGGCTGGATGTAAGCAGTCTTCCCACAGGCACTTATATTATAAGGATCACATCGGGAAGCCGCCTGCTTGATACCCGCAAGATCACGATTCTGAACTAATCCCTTTTCATTTGTTTTATTTCCGAGATTCGTCAAGGTTGCATTCTCTGTGTTGACGCATTGTAAGATTCTTGAGACGAAATGCAATATTTTTCACTATAATTCATGCATGTTATTGACTAATAAGCGTTTACTCCAACATTTCGCAATTTTCATTTCCCAATTCTTCCCCATTCTATACTATATGCTCTCCGACAGCGTTAAGTTTTCAAACCTTGTGTGTTGATAAGTTATGCAATACCTGCCTGTTGCCTTTGATACATTGATGTACCTTTAATCCTGATTTTCATCGTTTCACTATGAATATAAGCCGAATTTTAAGCACTGCATTTTTTATTCTGATAACCAGCCTGTGCATGCAGGCTACAGCTCAAAAAACCAGCATTTACGACAACCCGCAAGCCGCTTACGACCAGGCGATTGACCTGTATTACAAAGCCAAATACGGTTCGGCGCAGGTAATATTCGATCAGTTGGTTACCGGAGAAGCATCCAACATCAAAGCCGGTTCTGAGTTTTATTCTGCCTTGTGTGCGGCACAGCTTTTTCATCCGGATGCCTCGCAGCGTTTCGAAAGATTTATAGCAACCTATCCTCAAAATGCACAGGTAAACGAAGCCTTCTATGAACTTGGCAAGCTTGAACTCAACAACAAAGAGTATGGCAAAGCTCTCGAAAGTTTCACAAAAGTGGATAAATACGAACTGACTGCCGAACAACTGAACGAATACTATTTTAAATGTGGTTATGCCAGTTTTAAAACCAATGACCAGAAGAAAGCACGTGAATATTTTGTTCTTTTAACAGAGAAACCGAACAAATACAATATCCCTGCCAACTATTATTACGGCCATATAGCATATTCCGAAAAAAACTACGAAACGGCACTGAAACATTTCGAGCGTGTTTCAACAGACGAAACTTTCCGGGATGTTGTAAATTATTATATTGTCCAGATTTACGCCCTGCAAGGCCGGTATGATGAGTTGTTGGCAAAATCAATCCCATTGCTGCAAGCTGGCAGCGACAAAAAAACAGCTGAAATCGCCCGTCTCACAGCAGATGCCTATTTTCACCAGGGTGAATACAAAACATCGCTCAGGTATTTTAACCAGTACCTCGATTCGAAACCTTCATCCGTTTCGACCACCGACAATTACGAAATTGCTTTTGCTAACTATAAGTCTGGAAATTATACACAAGCTGTTAAATATTTTCAATCCGTGGCAACAGCGCAGGATACCTTATCGCAAAATGCCTATTTCCACCTGGGCGATTGTTATATTAAAACCAACCAGAAACGCTTTGCTTTCAACGCTTTCAATTCCGCTTATAAACTAAAAACAGATCCGGCTATCACGGAAGAAGCACTCTTCAATTATTCGAAATTAGCCGTTGAGCTTTCGTACAATCCATATAATGAAGCTGTTAACGCCATTCAGGATTATTTAAGCAAATACCCCGAATCCATTCGCCGGGATGAATTTTACGGGTACCTGGCGGACCTGTATCTTCTGACGAAAAATTATAAAAATGCACTTACCAGCATTCAACAGATAAAAAAACACAGTGACCGCCTCGATGCCGCTTACCAGCGTATCGCGTATTACCGTGGCATCGAAGTGTTTAACGAAACAGATTATGCCGGATCTATTTTACTGTTCGCCCAGGCTCGCGAACTCACTACGGATAATTCCATCAAGGCTTTATCTTCGTATTGGACAGGCGAGGCATACTACCGCACGGCTCAATGGGACAAGGCCATAGAGGCCTTCAATAAATTCCTTGTAACTCCCGGTGCTTTGAACCAAGCGGTTTACAACACGGCAAACTACAATATCGGGTATTGCTATTTTAAAAAGAAAGAGTACGCTAAAGCTGCAAATGGCTTCCGTAAGTACCTGGCTGACAAGAAAACAGAGGCAAAACTGTCAGGAGATGCCAACCTTCGCCTGGGCGATTGTTTCTTTATGACCAAAGAATACACAACATCGGTTGAATATTACCAAAAAGCTGTCACGGCGCGGGTTTCAGATGCCGACTATGCCATGTACCAGGCGGGTATTTGCTATGGGGTACAAGGCGAAATGGAAAATAAAATTGCTACACTCCGAAAGATGTTGACAACCTACAGCAAATCGAATTATACCGATGATGCTTTATATGAAATCGGCCTGACTTTTAATGTGATGGACCGCGATGCCGAAGCGCTGACCTATTTTCAGCGTGTTGTAAAAGATTATCCAAACAGCACTTACGTTAAAAAATCGCTGCTTAAAACAGGCCTGATTTTCTTTAACCAGAACCGCGATGAGGAAGCCCTTACCATGCTGAAACGTGTGGCAAAAGAATATCCAGGCACACCCGAATCGAAAGAAGCATTGAGCAGCATAAAAAGCATATATGTGGAAATGAACCAGGTAGATGAGTATGTTGACTTTACCAAGCAGATTCCGCAGGCTGACATTTCGCACTCGGAGCAGGATTCACTCACCTACATTGCGGCCGAAAATCAATATATGAACGGGAATTGCGAAAAAGCAACCGACGGCTTTTCGAAATATATCAGCAAGTTCCTTGAAGGAGCATTTATACTACAGGCGAATTTTTATAAAGCCGAATGCGATTACAGGGCAAAGCGTTACGACCCGGCTTTAATTAACTATGAATTCATTCTGGGCCGGCAAAATTCGCGTTTCACTGCCAATGCTGCTTCCAGGAAGGCACATATTAATCACGAACGGAATAATTATGAGGCTGCACTTGAAAGTTACATCCGACTGGAAGAAAATGCCGATCAGCCAGCCATGACAATTGATGCCGTTTGCGGCCAGATGCAATGTAATTATGTATTGAAGCGGTACGGGCTGGCTATT
>CAIXAQ010000797.1 GCA_903917425.1 uncultured Bacteroidales bacterium | reverse complement strand
CAAGTTCCGAAAGCGCGTCGAGATTCCATGGGTTGAGTACAAGCGGCTTTTCGCAGATAGCAAAGGCGTCGTTACGCAAAGCAAGTCGTATATGCGCGTCGTGCAGGTAATTTGGTGAGCAGATGCTGACATAATCTATTTTATAACCGGCTCCTTTGCGGCGCAATTTATCGAGATGCCTGTCAAATCGTTCGGGCTCGGTGAAAAAATCGGCTTCCGGGAAATAACTGTCCATGATACCTACTCCATCGTAACGATCTAAGGCTGCAACAAGGTTATTACCTGTTTCCCTGATCGCTTTCATGTGCCTTGGTGCGACATATCCACCGGCTCCGATAAGCCCGAAATTTAAAGGATGATCTGTCATAATTTGAAATAAAAATGAAACAGGTTTAGCTTCTAAAAGCCTGCAAAGTTATGCTTTTTTAATTTAAAAACAGGTTCAGACTCTGGAAGCGACGCTTGGAACTGCCTTCAATTCTTTACCTTTGTAAACTTTAAACCATTTTTTATGCCCGAATTTATCAGTTCAACTTCCAATCCCCGTATCCGCAATATATTAAAACTGCAGGCTAACAGTCGCGACAGGAATGAGCAGGACCTTTTTGTGATCGAAGGATACCGGGAGATCAGCCGTGCAATGAAATCAGGTGTTGAAATAAAGGAATTATATACTTGCGTTGATCTGGACCGGCAGGGTAGGAGCGGGGAACTGCTTGAGCAGGATAAGAAAATCCAGCTTTTCGAAGTCAGCAAAAATGCATTCACACGCATAGCATACAGGGAAGGCTCAGATGGACTAATTGCCCTGGCGGTACCCAGGAATATTGGTTTAAACGATTTAAAATTGAGAGATATACCTCTACTGCTCATCCTTGAATCCGTTGAAAAACCGGGAAATTTAGGCGCCATTATGCGTACTGCCGATGCTGCAGGAATTGATGCCGTAATTGTTTGTGATGCCAAAACGGATATTTATAACCCGAATGCAATTCGTTCGGGTGTGGGATGCATTTTTACACGTCAGGTAGTTATTTGTTCTTCTGCCGAGGCAATTGAATGGTTAGGAAAAAAAAAGATTAGGATATTTGCGGCAGCACTCACCGAAGAAGCTCTAATTTATCATGATGTTGATTTTTGCGGGCCGGCAGCCATAGTAATGGGCACTGAAGCTACCGGATTGAGCCGGGAGTGGCTGGAGAAGTCTGATAAACAAGTTATTATTCCGATGAAAGGGATAGCGGATTCTTTAAATGTATCAACGTCTGCGGCGATTCTGATTTTTGAGGCTGTACGCCAACGACAGAAGCAAGGTTAATTTCTTTGTCTTCTGTTTTACTGAAAGCATTATTAATAAATTGTTGATAATCAGTTATTAGTCGAAAAATAACCAGGAAATTCCGAACTTAAATGCCGCATCAGCCTGGGGATAATCAGGTACCAGAATGTAATTATAGTTCATAAGTCCCGCATTAAAATGTTCGTATTTAATAAATATGCGTGCCCGTTTAATATTCAGGTTGACAAATGCATCCAGGTAGGGATAATTGCCTGATATATACTTATTTTGCCTGTAAAATGCCCTTAAGGCAGGCATGTATGCATCCTGGTACCATTCCGTGTGATACGTGCCACTGATCCCAACCTGGGCATGAAGTGCTTTTTGAAACAACACAACATCATAGCAT
>CAIXAQ010000796.1 GCA_903917425.1 uncultured Bacteroidales bacterium | reverse complement strand
TTTTTCCCAAATTCCAGATTCCAGTTTCTAGTTTCCAGTTTCCAGTTTCCAGTTTCCAACTTCCAGTTTCCAGTTTCCAGTTTCCAGCTTCCAGTTTCCAGTGTCCAACACCCGTTTTTAACGAAACAAATGAGTATTATTTTTATACGGCTTGTGGTTATCGGCATATTTTTTACCTTTGCCCCGACCTATTCAAGGTAATTGCTAATTGATTTGTTTACAATACACTGCATATAATATCATGAAAAAAGACAAAGTTATTTTTGACCTCATCAATGAGGAAAAAAACCGTCAGATGCATGGCATCGAACTGATCGCTTCGGAGAATTTCGTCAGTGAGCAGGTTCTTAAAGCGATGGGATCGGTATTAACCAACAAATACGCTGAAGGCTATCCCGGACGCCGTTATTATGGCGGATGCCAGATTGTTGATCAGACGGAACAAATTGCCATCGACCGGGCAAAAGCTCTTTTTGGTGCCGAATATGCCAATGTTCAGCCACATTCGGGCGCACAAGCCAATATGGCCGTACTCATGAGCATTCTGAAACCGGGTGATACCTTTATGGGGCTTAATCTCTCGCATGGTGGACACTTGTCACACGGTTCCCCTGTTAACTCTTCCGGTATTTTATACACACCGGTTGCATATGGTGTCGAAGAATCAACAGGCACTATCGACTATGATAAAATGGAGGCAGTTGCACTTGCCGAAAGACCTAAATTGATGATTGCAGGCGCTTCGGCATACAGCCGCGACTGGGATTACAAACGTATGCGGCAGATTGCAGATAAAATCGGTGCCTTACTGATGGCCGACATAGCCCATCCGGCAGGCCTCATTGCCCGCGGGCTGTTGAACGACCCTGTTCCATATTGCCATATAATAACAACCACCACTCATAAAACACTTCGCGGACCACGCGGAGGCCTTATCCTGATGGGAAAAGATTTTGAAAATCCATGGGGTTTGAAAACACCAAAAGGCGAATATAAAATGATGTCGGCCCTGCTCGACAGTGCTGTATTTCCTGGCATTCAAGGCGGTCCGTTGGAACATGTAATTGCGAGTAAAGCGGTTGCATTCGGCGAAGCTCTGTCGGATGAGTTTATGGATTACGCTATTCAGGTTCAGAAGAATGCCCAGGTTATGTCGAAATCCTTTATTGAAAAAGGATTTAAAGTTATTTCGGATGGAACTGACAATCACCTGATGTTAATCGATCTGCGTACCAAATATCCGGCCATCACCGGTAAAATGGTCGAAAATTTACTTGTCAGAGCTGATATTACTCTTAATAAAAACATGGTTCCTTTCGACAGCCGCACTCCTTTCACTACATCGGGAATACGTGTCGGCACTCCGGCGATAACCACGCGTGGGCTTAAAGAACAACACATGCCGGTGATCGTTGACCTGATTGATGAAGTAATCGCCAACCACGAGAATGAAGAAGTGATCGCTAAAGTCCGGATTCAAGTGAACGAAATGATGAGCGAATTTCCCTTGTTTGCTTATTAAAGAGAGTGTATGTAAGTGATGTTTTGTGCTTAATACACTGTGCATGGTAGAGCTAAACTGAAAATATCTTTCACTTTGTCGTCCATACCTGAATCTCGCTCCATTCCAAAAAAAGACGATATCTCTTTATTTTTAGGTATCGTTTTTTTGTTTAAGTAATTTCGTATGTTTACCAAAATTTTAATCCACAGATATGAAAACTGTATTCATTGTACGACATGGCAAAGCAGTTCCTGCAAGTGCAAACATTGCTGATACTGACAGAATGCTAACCGATACCGGCGTTGCACGCACCTGCAAGATAGCCGAGTATATGACCGAAGGCAAACCCGTTATTGATCATATTATTTCCAGCCCGGCCGCGAGAGCCTATGATACAGCACTTATTATTGCTGATAAACTTGGAATTCCTGCAAAAAAAGTTGTTACAAACGAGAAACTGTTCACAGGAGATGATTCTGATGTCCTCGATCTGATTGGGGAACTGGATGATTCGATGAACAGCGTGATGATCGTTGGTCATAATCCGTTTATAACCATGGTTGCAAACCACTTCGCAAGCCCAAAACTTGATTCATTGCCGACAACAGGTGTTGTTTCGGTTCACCTGGATACCGAAAAATGGGCAGACCTCAAAGACGCGAAAGTAATTCAGAACTTTACTGTCTGGCCGGGGATGTTGTAAACAGTTCTCTTGTAAAAGGAGAATTGCCTGATGTAACCCGCCTGTAATTGCACCTCTCACCTGTTTCCCTCGATTCAGGTGAAATTGTGCGTTTATGTGCCTTGTGGCAAATTAGGTAATAAGTGCTTTGTGTTTTTTAAGCAGTTATCAAATCCCGGAATTTCAAATTCAAAGTTTGAGAATAATAAAATAATTCAATATATTTAAATATCAGTCACTTACCTTTACACTACTCACTATAAACGTCGTTTCGCCCCGCCAGGGCAGAGTGTTATTTTTCTCGGTATAATGAACAACCACATTTTTCCCTTGCAGCTTTTCTAATTGCAGGGCAATATCAGTGTTGTCAACAGAAAACAAAAACTTTTCGGAAGCAATGGCCACATTCTTATTGCTCTGAACACTGCTGAGAATCATCTCACCTTCGTAGGTTTTAAAAATATTGCCTTTTCGTGAAAACTTCTGCAGCATACCGGCACGGTAGCCATCGCTGTATGTGTAAAAGAAACTCCAATAAACATACATTCCGGTTATCAGGATAAATAGTGCTATCGAATAATAAAAATATTTCTTTATTTTCTTTCCGATTACACTGCTCATTTTAGGGCCGGTTTTATCTGCAGAATTTTTAGGGTCAATCTTAGACATGGGGTTTGTTTTTTTTACAAAGATAGAAATAAATCAAAAATCAATTTATACGAATTTAATTGAAATCAGGATCAGTAAATAACTTCAACCGAATTGCACCGCGAAGCTAATCGCATCAAAATGATATTTATCTTTGCCGGGTAACTTGAATAGGGGAGAATGAAACAATTTGAAGAAGCACTGGAGATTATAAGTCAATCAACAGTTCTGCTTGAGACAGAAACCACACGACTTGAAAATTGCCTGGGAAGGATTCTGGCTGCCAATGTCTATTCCGATACGGACATGCCGCCTTTCGACAAATCGGCTGTGGATGGTTTTGCCTGTCGCCGTGCCGACCTTGATAAGGAATTGAAAATACTGGAAACAATCCCTGCCGGTAAAGCTCCGACAAAATATATCGGTATAGGTGAATGTTCAAAACTAATGACAGGCGGCATGCTTCCTGAGGGCGCTGATACCGTTGTTATGGTTGAAGATGTTGAAGTTATAGACAGTAATACTGTCCGTTTTGTTGCGACCAGGACCGCGGCAAATTTTTGTACAAAAGCCGAGGATATTCGTGCAGGCGAAAAAGTTCTTGAAAAAGGTATCCT
>CAIXAQ010000795.1 GCA_903917425.1 uncultured Bacteroidales bacterium | reverse complement strand
TCGATTTCGATATGGAGCCTTTAGTGCAATAACACCAACCAATTAACCGCCTGTTCCTGTGGGAGGTGTGGTGGTGGGGAGGGAATTTTGAAATGCTTCACAAAAGGAGGCACGAGATAAACAAGGTAAAGAGATAAAACGAGCCATGTCTGCAATTTCGACTTACAGAGAATTGATTGTACATGGCGACATCTATGTTACCCGCAAAAATGGGTTATAAAAACATGAGCTTTTATGCTTAACTTTGCTTAACAAATCGAATTTTGAACCCTTTCAGAATTAACCGAAATGACAAATTCATCTTTATATAAAAAAATCGCTACACTTCCTCCCCCCATTCAAAAAGAGGTAATTGATTATATGGAGTTTCTTATTCAAAAACACAAAAACCAAAGCGGTAAAATCCATCCTAAAGCTGGTTGCATGAAGGGTATTTTCAAGATAAGCCCCGATTTTGATGAACCTTTAGCTGATTTTAAAGATTATATGAAATAGCCGCACATCTTGCCTTTTTGCAACCATGGAATTTGAAATATGACAAAGCTACTATTAGATACACAAGCTTTTCTCTGGTTTGTTGAAAATGACAAACAACTTCCTTCAGGTATTAAACTGGAATTGGAAGGCACTAGCAATCAGATCAGTATAAGTATTGCTTCCCTGTGGGAAATGGCAATTAAAATATCACTTGGCAAACTTCAAGTGACATGCAGTATGGAAGAAATGATCGATAAGATCAAAAGCAACGGATTTGAAATACTGCCAATACTTCCCGAACATATTATTATGCTTGGCGCTCTTGAATATTTTCACAGAGACCCATTCGACCGGATTATTATTGCGCATGGATTAAGCGAAAATATGCCTATTGTAAGTTCCGATAAAGTGTTTGACCAATATGGTGTGAATCGGAAATGGAATAAATAATCAAATCCTTTATAAGTTCCAGTCTGCGAAGGTCGATTTCGATATGGAACCTACAAAGCAATAATACCAACCAACTAACCGCCTGTTCCTGTGGGAGGGGTGGTGGTGGGGTGGGATTTTGAGATACGTGGGTAAAGAAGATGCTGACTGGTATTGGGTTTTTTTTATATGCTTTATAACGGAAGACGCGCGCCTTTATGAGGACACGCGGCTTCGAAAAAAAAGAAAATAAAAAATGGTATTTAGCTACTAATGTGTAACGCTACACCTGAGCAGACTCCTTTTAAACCGGACATTAGCTTCCGCGGCATTAACATGCGTTGACATAATCATACCTATTCCATCAGCCCTAAAGTCACCCTGCGTTCTGGTTTTATATGGGAAATAGGGTTTCAGCGCTTTTATGGTGCATCGGCTGAAAAGACAATTATAAGGCCCCCTGGGAACCGAAATAAGCGAATCCCCTAAGTCCATTTTATAAGCAATCCTTACAACGTCTGCCACGGTATAAGCATACAAAGTGTCTCTTGTGTTATCTGCCGAAAAAAATACTTTACCATATGAATCAACAAGGTAGCCAATGGAATCCCTCAAGAAATACGCATAAGGATATGGATGCGAATTTCCATACAAGTTTGTTCCTGAATATTTACTGTATTTAATGTTATTGATGAGAGTATCTTTCTCAATATACACACTGTCATTGTCAGGTAACATTACTGTGATTGTATCATTATCAATTCTTTGCAATTCATAAACCCAGTAGTTACCGGTTTTAAGTTGGTAATAATCCGGACTTGAAACAGGATCATCACTAGCATGTTCACAAGCATTAAGTAAAAGCAATCCTACAATTGCGAATAGAAATTGTGATTTTCTCATTGGTAAAATTGTTTGATGGTTAATTGTTTGGCGATTTGCCACTGATAATGAAAAATTGTGAGAGTACAAAAAGTCTATAAAATCGAGATTAAGTTAATATATCATAAATAACTGCATGAGTATGGTATTATTGTCTTCCAAGAAGAATATGCTGATTAAGATTCAATAAATATTTTTAACCTTTCGTTTGACAAGAATTATCCCTCGATTGGTGCACATTTTTTTCTGATGCCTAAGGATGAAATCTTCCTCTGTTTACCACAATTTTTATCCTTATTTCCTGGCATTTTGTTTTACCTTTATCCAAGGAAAACAAGTTTATGAAATGGGCTTTACGTCCGGTTTAATCTTTAACAAACGCCTTATAATAACCTATATCAATTGAATTATGAAGCCAAACATGGGAACCACCGACAAAATCATCCGCATCGCCATTGCAGCGGTAATTGTGGCACTTTATTTCTTAACTGACCTGATTCCGGGTACCCTGGGGATTATACTGCTTGTATTGGCAGGTGTATTTGTGCTAACCAGTCTTATTAGTGTTTGCCCGTTATATCCTATAATTGGCATGAATACTAAAGAAAAGGAAAAATAAATCGATATTGATTGCACTAAAAAGGCTGTCCTTTAAAAATGAGCAGCCTTTTCTTATGAAATAGAAGTTCTGGCAATGATGTTACCAGTTCTGAAATCAGAAATTATATCCAACCGAAAGGATAACCCTTGTATTGGCAACTGCCAATGCATCCGAAACTTTATATTTATTGTCCGTTTTGCCGTAGGCACAGCTTGTAAATTCAACTTCAGTCGCTATCGAGAGTTTGCCATTATAGTATGTCATCATAGGAGCAAGGCGATAGATGTATCCAATATCAGCATCCCGGGCATATACAACTCCGGTAATAATCTCCTTTGATCCTAATGCCTTTGTATATCCGGCAAAAAGCGAACCCTGCCATGTTTTGCCAGTTGTACTCAGCGTAAACCAACTTGAAAAGTAATTGAGTGGCGAATATTCCTGTTCGTCGGTAGAGGGATTGGTGTATTTAATTCCGTAACCGCCCATTACTGTATGGTCGTTGAGCCCTTGCCCGTAAATTAATTGCATTTTAAAAACTACCGGTTTTGTTTTAACCATCATAAATGGCGAAAACGAAAAACAATTGACCGATGCATGGGTAGCATACATCCAATCGGTCGTCAGCCTGGGCGTTAAGCGTTTAAAATCCAATGCTATGCCTGCAAATAGTAAATCCGAAACATATTGGACCTGGCCATGTATATTTGGGATTACACTGTTGCGCAGATAGGCAGATGTAGCGCCTGCCGGACCGGTATTTGTAAAATCGCGTTGGGAAGCAACGACAAGCACTGTATTGATTTTTCCCCACGAAGCATCGAGCCTGATTTGAGGATGGCGGCTGTAAGGATGAAAAGGCGCACCCGTATTCAGCGAAAGAACACCTGGTGACATTTCAGGGATATTGAGCGGATGCCAGTATTGCCCTGCCAGAATACTGGCATGTTTCCATTTTAATTTCACATAAGCGTGGCGAAGCCGGAAACTGTTATTTTCTGCATTTGAAGCTCCGGTAAAATCACCTTCGACGTATGCCAAAACTTTTGCCCCCAATATATCGGGACCGGTTGCTTTTAAAGCGAGCCGGGCCGTCATAGCATATTGATTAAAACTGCCGTGTGCGTTTATATCGTTGCCATTTTTATCCAGGCTCACTTTTTTTGGATAGAGTAAAAGATAGCCTTCCCTGGCTTCAACCACCTGGCGTGTATCGAACATGGATTCAGCTTTTACAAAC
>CAIXAQ010000794.1 GCA_903917425.1 uncultured Bacteroidales bacterium | reverse complement strand
GCATCAATCCGGAACAAATTGTTTATCATATCTGCATTCATGCCAATACCGGAATCAGCTACGGATATTTCGGTGTAATTTGCATCAACCATCTTCGCCGAAACCCTGACCTTTCCGCCGGCGGGCGTAAATTTCACAGCATTCGAAACCAGGTTTCGCAGTATGGTTTTCAGCATATTGCTGTCAGCATAAGCCATTACATCATCCGGTATGGTGTACGATATGTTAATCCCTTTAAAACGAGCCGTTTCCATCAGCATGCTCACACTGTCGTCAACAAGTGTGTTTACTCTCACTATTTCAGGATTGAAAGGAATCAGCCTTTGCTCCATGGATGCCCATTCGAGGAGGTTTTCGAGCAGCCTGTAAAGATTAACAGCAGAGTCTTTCATAGCTGATGCCATTACTTGCACCTCGTCGGGCGGCAATGTCCCTATATCGTCGGCCATCAATTGGGTTAAACCCAGGAAACCGCTCAAAGGACTGCGTAAATCGTGGGAAATGATGGAAAAAAATTTATCTTTTTCTTTGTTGCTTTGTTCAAGTTGCCGGTTGGTCTTTCTTAATTCGTCCTTCGACAGAAGCAGTTCGTGATACATTTGTTTAATTTCATTCCGGGCATGGTACAAATTGAGGTGGTTTACCACTCTCACTCTCATTTCGGTAGGGTTGAAAGGCTTGGTAATGTAATCAACGGCACCGAGATCGAATCCTTTGATTATATCATCAATATCCGTTTTTGCCGTTAAAAAAATGATGGGAATGTCTTTTGTTTTCTCATTTGCTTTAATTCTTCTGCAAACCTCATATCCATCCATATCGGGCATCATAATATCGAGAAGTATCAGGTCGGGAAGTCCATTCTCCAGCATTTTCAAGGCATTCGTCCCATTATTGGCTATGCTGAGTGAATAGTCGAGGCCTAATACACTGGCTATCACTTTCAAGTTCATAGGTTGATCGTCAACAACGAGAATTACATCTTTTGATTCCATCTTTTTCCTGATTATTTGTATAATTATTCTTTATCAATAAACATTTCACCAATTGATTTTAAGCTGCCCTGGATTCTTTCGAAATCATATGCTTCGATATAGCCATTCAATTCATCGCATTTAGTTTTGAGGTGCGTGATTTCATGCTGAGTGGCAAACGATTCTATTTTTTTTACCAGCTCGATTAAAGTGTCGATAATAACAAAATCGGTCTGACTTTTAATTTTGGCTGTAAATTCGCGGTTAAACAGTGCTTTTAAATCCCCGGGAATCTTCATGGATTCATTTTTTGCTTGAATCACGGAAGCATCGGCGTCAAAAGGCTGCATGGGTTCGCTCAGGTTGTGCGGCAAATACTTTATCATCTCGTTGATAAGTGCTTTCTTTTGCACCGGTTTTCGCAAATAGCCATCAAATAATTTCTCTACTTTGCAGATCTCGCTTTGCATGGTCGACGCGGTAAGTGCAATTACAGGGACAGTGGCTGTTTTTTCATTGTTTTTGATGAGTTCGGTTGCTTCAAAGCCATCCATGCCGGGCATCCTGATATCCATAAAGATAAGATCGGGTTGCTGCTCCCTGGCTATCTGAACGGCTGATTCCCCGTTTTCGGCTGCGAGCAATATAAGATCGTATCCTTCGAAGAATGCAAGCAGCAGGTTCCGGTTGTAAGGATCATCATCAACAACCAGGATTTTGGAGCCTATATAAGCAACGTTTTTTCCTTCCCGCAAATATTGACCATCGGATTCAACAAGGTCATCGGAGTATTTGATGTTGCTGAAAGCAATGGTGAAACGGCTGCCCTCGCCGGACGTACTTTGCAGATCGATCGTACCATGCAAAAGTTCGGTAAGCCGTTTGCTGATCGAAAGTCCTAACCCGGTGCCCCCGTATATACGGTTATCCTGGCCCGATTTCTGGTTGAATGATTCGAAAATAAACTGCTGGTCTTCTTCGGGAATGCCGATTCCGCTGTCGATTACATCTATCTCGAAATTAACAGTTGTACTTTTTTCGCCCACCATCCTGACTGCAATTTTCACGAATCCCTGGTGTGTGAATTTCACGGCATTTCCCACAAGGTTGAGTAAAATCTGGCGGAGGCGCACTTCGTCAATCACAATGGTCTGGGGCAGGCGATCATCAATTTCGATGATAAAGGCAAGATTTTTTTCCTGCGTTCTATGTTTGAAAAGACGATTTATTTCATCGGTCATCAGCCTTAGATTCACAGGTTCGGGTGATATTTCCATGCGGCCTGCCTCAATTTTCGATAAATCGAGAATGTCGTTGATAAGGGAAAGCAAGATTTTGCCACTGTCTAAGATGGTTCTCAGGTAGTTTTTTTGCATGGGGCTGTCGGCGGTGTTGAGTAGAACTTCGCTAAAGCCGAGTATTGAGTTCATGGGTGTTCGTATTTCGTGGCTCATATTAGCCAGGAATTCCGATTTGGCTTTATTCGCCGTTTCTGCCTGATTTTTAGCCTTGATCAGTTCTTCTTTTTTTATTTGGATTGACAAAGCCCCGCCCACCGCGTTGGCAAAGGTGGAAAACAAGGTGTCTTCAAATTCCGGCCAGTTTCTAACCTCTGCGCAATCGACAAAACCAATGATGCCGAACATATTTTCTTCCACGTAAACCGGAAGGTTTATAAAGGCTTTGCAATGCAACTGTTGCATAAATGGCCTGTAGGATCCGGGGAAATCAGGTTCGTTAATTTTAACAAGTTTATTCTTTCTCAATTCGGCTGTAACAGGTCGGAATGCATTGGTTCTGATGCCGGCAACAATCTCAGGAATAGCATTTTCCATTGATTTAACCCGGGTTTCATCCCACCATTCGTATTTTAGTCCGAATACTTCGACATCGCTCTTTTGTGAGTATTCCAGCAGGTATGCCCTGTGGTAACCGAGAGCCCTGGCCGTGATTTCCAGGAATTTGTGCATCGAACTGCCGAAATCGGGGTCGGTGAGCAAAATTCCGGAAGCCTGATTCGCTGTGCGGAGCATGGCATCGGACGATTCGAGGCGTTTTCGCGCGGTAATCATTTGCCGTATAATTATCGAAAATAAGGCAATAATGCTGGCAAGTACCACCAAAAAATAGATAAAAATGGCAATATTCGACTCGTTCTGGCTTTTCCATAAAGTATCGGTATTGACAGAGAAAACAATGCCGGTATTTTTTCCGAGGATATTCACAGGGTAAAAGACCGAATAAGCGTTTATTTCGTCAGCGCTTTGTATGGTGTGTTTCAGCGAAGTGGTAAGATTTTCTTTCAGCCTTATACGGAATTCAGTTATTGCATCTGTCTGAAAACTGTCGATCGCAGCCTGTTCGCTATATTTATGAAACAGGATCTGGCCGGAAGTATCAATAGCCCAGTACCATGAGTTTTTGCCAATGTAGAATTTTTCGAA
Organism: uncultured Bacteroidales bacterium; assembly: GCA_903917425.1. Lineage (GTDB taxonomy): Bacteria > Bacteroidota > Bacteroidia > Bacteroidales > UBA4417 > UBA4417. Next base: position 1,083 of record CAIXAQ010000794.1, on the reverse strand, counting down.
ATGTGAGGCTAAAAAATCCGGAATATTGAGGTCGAACCGGATATTGGCAACCAGATCGCCTTTAAAGTTCCTCACTGGCTGAATGTAAGAGCATAAGTTGTTTTCATCGGATAAGCAGGGTTGGCTCTTTAAAGTTGCCCCGTGAGGAAAAACCTGGGTAGGGGAGAAGGTGAAATAATTGTCGTTGCTTCGCTCAATGCTCCGGTAAACAGCATCGTTAAAGATGGTGATTTTTGAAATCAAAACCTGGTTACGCGAATAAAAGCGCCTGATCCTTTTTACCTCACTATCAATAGACCTAAGCCGGGATTGAGTATCCGATTTAACCGGATCGGCGGTTAAAAAGTACTGAAGTTCCCGGTTGGCAAATTCAAATTTTGCTGATTCCTCGAAATCGCTGCCCGCATCCTCAATGCTTTTACCGCACAGAATAATCTGCTTTTTAATAAATTCGGCAGTTTCGTCACGTTGCTGCCGGTTAATATTTATGAACTGCCTTACGGACAAGGCTACAAAAACGAATACAAGAAATAGGAGCAAATAATATTTCGTTTTCATTTCAGGATTTCCAACAGGTACCAGTTCAGTTCGGGGATATGTGATGCAAGTATAGTGATTTTTTCGCCTTTAATTACGGTTTCTACCACTTCCCTTTTCTCTTTTAGGATTTCGTTTGCTATTTTCCGTACGTTGGGTTCTTTGCTTAAAGCCATGTTGTACAGTTCTTTGCGGTAGGTATCCTGTTTAATAGTTTCAATGTATTTATGATCGAATAAAGGAGGAAACGACAACAGGTTGATGGTTCCTTCCTGTGCAGCTACAATTGCCCCGCTATTGTCTATAATTATTGTCATGCTCGAATTATTATCAAGCAAATAGCGCTTTGTTATCGTGTTAATGGTAACATCAATTCCAGGTACACCCACCAAACTTCCGCCGAAATAAACAGGTGCAATGGCTGATACCATCCATCCACGGCCCGCAGGGTCAACATAGGGTTCGCTTATCCAAAGCGATTTCCTGTCAGGATTATGCTTTTCGTCGGCCAGGTAATAAAAGTTGAAACCTGGAATATCCATTTTG
>CAIXAQ010000793.1 GCA_903917425.1 uncultured Bacteroidales bacterium | reverse complement strand
TGCCATATTATTTAAGCAGAATCCGCTACTGGGAGTGGGCACGGGCAACTGGAAAATCCAGATCTTAAAATATGAAAATCAGACAAGTTCTGACTTTGTCTTTATGTTTAAAAATCATAATGATTTCATTGAAATAGCCACTGAAACAGGTGTTTTCGGAGGACTCCTTTTCTTTTCCCTTTTTGTTTTTCTGATCCTTAATTTTCTGAAATTATTCTTCAATCCCGGAGCCTCAGATATCTCTTACTTATTTCTCCCTGCATTTGGAGTATTATGCTACAGCGTTGATGCTTTTTTTAATTTCCCTGCTGACAGGCCCGAAATGCAGTCACTATTCGCATTGTTTGTAGGAGCAGGTATTGCCTTTTCAGCATCTTCCTTCAGAGAAGTCAAAATAACAAATCATTGGCATTATAAGTCGCTTTCTGTTTTTATTATACTGTTACTTTTAATTTCATCATATATTTTAATACTTAATTTCAATACTTTAAAATTACAATATATTGCAACCGTTGATCTCAAAGAAGACAAACTTACTCATGCTTCTAAAGTTCTGAAAGAAGACCTTTCATCTTTTCTGAATGTCTCCGCCGTTGGATCAGAGCCCCTGTCAATATACAAATCGCGGTATCTTATTAATGAAGGCCGCTATCAGGAAGCAATTGATGTCCTGCGTCCAGATATTTCAAATCCATATCTGGGCCGCCGAGAATTATTTATGGCTGTAGCTTTCTCAAAGATGGGTAATAATGATAGTGCATATGCGTACGCTAATAAAGTCCATCAATTAAAACCCGGACAATCCACATCTGTCGGTATTATCTGCAACGTGCTTAATGTAACAAACAGAAGAACAGAAGCTATAAAAATGATGGAAGATTTCCTTGCGCTCCATAAGACTAACTCTCAGGCTTGGTTAGATTTGACATTTTTATACCGTGAATCATGCAATTATCAAAAAGCAGCCCAAACCATTGACACGGCGATTAAATTATTCCCCGGGGATTCAACGATATTAAAAACAAAAATCAAGTTACAGCGAGAAAGTAGGATTGTACCTAACCAGCAAATTTATTCGGCCGCCATGGACTGTTTAAGTAAGAAAAAATTCCCGGAAGCTCTGAAATACCTGGATGAATTTATAAGTAAAGAAACAGGGGTGGCAATAGTATTTGCCGGACGAGCCTATTGTTACTACAATAGTAAGGAATACAAAAAATGCATTAGTGATGTCGGCCGCTCTATTTCCCTCGGTAATGCCACACCTGACCTGGTAAACCTTCGTGGATTATGTTTTCAGAAAACAGGAGATATGAATTCTGCCTGCACTGATTTTCACAAAGCAGCATTGATGGGTGATAAGGATGCCAGGAATAACGAACAGCGCTTCTGTAAAGCGAAATAATTATTATTCTCAGCCAAGTAATCGAGAGAATATATCATCTTGAAAATGATTTATGGAAAAAGTGAATCTAATTCAAGATTATTAAAATTGTCTTTGGAAGTTAATACACTTCTGAGGCTGATTCTTAATTTTTTATCCAGGCTTACTTTGTCCGCACCCGTATACAGCATTGAAAAATCACATGATAACCCTATTGGAATGAAACAGCAAACACACAAAACAATAGCACAGCCTCAGAAGGTAACTACCTCTCCGCTCAAAATTTCATACAGTATCATCCTTCTGGCATATGCACTAATTACGGTGATTACACCGAATTTTCACACTATTAATTCCAACGGCCCAAAATTTCTGTCCCTGGCTCTACTGAATCTGGCATCCTTCATATTCCTTCTATTCCAAAATGAACTCAAGGCAGACCCCTTTCTTCAAGGATACTTTTTCAAAAATAAGATCGGTCTCGCATACACCCTCTTCCTGGGTATGATCTTGGTTTCCTTTACCAAAGCCATCAACGTCCATGAATCCATATTGATCTTTGCAAAATACTTTACAGTATTTTGTGCAGCGTATATTCTATCCATCATACTCCGATTTGACAAGCGTTATTTCAAGATGTTAGTCATCTTGCTGATATTGGTCCTGCTATGGGATTGCTTCACTGTGTTCTATGACATTTATTTATACATATCTAAACAGATCAGTAGTATTTATGATATCAAATCCGAGTATTCAAATAAAAACATCCTCGCAGCAGCCATCTTTGTTAAAGTCCCCTTTGCTTTGTGGTTAGCCTCTTTCGAAAAAGGCTGGTTGAAAAAGCTTGGGTTCTTTTCTGTCTTTTGCGCCGAACTGGCGATTTTCTTTATGAGTACCCGGGCATTCTACCTGGGTCTGATCTTCCTTTCCTTGGTTTTTAGTGTCTTTTTGATTATCCGGGTCAGACGAGACACCACTAGATCGGGGTTTAAATCCCTTGCATCCTTTCTTGGGTTACTGGTACTTGCATTTATACTATATAGCCTTACACAATATTATTTATTCCCCAAGGCCAAAGACACTTATAATAAATCTTATACCGAAAGGATTTCCACGATTTCTGAAGGTGAATCCGGAAGGACTGACAGTTGGGAACGTTCAGTAATACTATTTAAAGAAGACCCATTACTGGGCGTAGGAATGGGCAACTGGAAAATCAAAATCTTGAAGTATGAGAATCTGGAGAAATCCGACTTTTCTTTTATGTACAACAATCATAATGATTTCATTGAAATTACCACCGAAACGGGTATTTTCGGAGGACTACTATTCATTTCACTTTTTGTTTTCACGATGTTGAATTTCACTCTTGCTTTTTTTCGGCCCGGAGCCACGGAAGAATCTTTCAGTTACCTTTTTCTGCCGGCATTTGGACTCTTCTGTTACAGCTTTGATGCCTTTTTCAACTTCCCAGCCGAAAGAGCAGAGATGCAATCCCTTTTCTCAATATTTATAGGCGCTGGCATTGCTTTTTCACCCCAATCCATACAAAAATGGAAAATAACAAGTCCTTGGCTGAAAAGAATTAAATCTTCAATACTAATTATCATCCTCTTAGCTTCTTCTTACATACTTTTACTCAATTTTTACTCTTTAAAACTACAACGAATAGTCAGTGATGATCTTTTGGATGGCACGCCTAGTCTAAAAGCATCTTTTCTTGTTGAAAACTTACCTTCAATACCAAATCTTACTAATTCCGGACCCGAACCTATTGCATCAATTAAAGCTCGTTATCTGATCGATGAAAAAAAATACCAGGATGCGGTAAACATATTACGGCCAGATAATTCATGCCCTTACTCAGTATCACGCGAGCATTATATTGCCATGGCCTACTCCAAGATGGGAAATTATGACAGCGCTCTCTCCTACGCCTATAAAGCGCTTGTTATTAAACCACACTATTATATAATACCTGAATTTATTTGCAAAGTGCTTACACAAAAAGGCCAAAAAGAAGAAGCCATAAAAATGCTAAAGGATTTTCTTGCAATTGAAAAGACAAATTCAAAGGCATGGCTCGATTTAGCAACCTTATTTTGGCAAACCGGTAAATATCAAAAAGCCATCCAATGTATTGATACAGCCGTAAAGCTGCTTCCCGGGGATTCCACATTATTTAAAACAAAAATCAAGCTTCAACGAGATATCAGTATTGTTGCCAATCAACAGGCTTATTCAACAGCCATGGACTATTTAAGCAAAAAGAAATACCCCGAAGCCCTGAAATACCTGGATGAATTCATCAGCAAAGAAACAGGGGTAGCCATAGTATATGCCGGCCGCGCCTATTGCTATTATTATGGCGGCCAATTCAACAAATGTATCACCGACATAAATCGTTCTGTCACTCTTGGAAATAACACTCCCGATTTGATTAATCTCCGTGGCTTGTGTTACCACAGTTTAAAAAATGATAATTCCGCCTGCCAGGATTTTCAGGATGCTGCAGCAAAAGGAGATAAAGATGCCGCAAACAACGTGGAGCGCTTCTGCAAAGGGAAATAATTCATGTAATCGATATGCGATGTAGCCGGCATACGATCTGTTTTCTAAAAAAGGTTCTACCACGAATTTAGTTGAATTGGTTTTAGATGGCCGGAAAACCGAAGCGATGCAATGAGCGTAGCCGAAGTGTCAGAAGTTGAAAGAAAGTGCTAATTTGAGATTTATTCCTACTAATGAGAAGCGATTTGAAGAAAAGTAATTGATCAGCAAGCACCACTTTCATAGAATAAAGAAGTTGTCAGGAGAACTTCTGAATTCCGTCTTCCGTCTTCCGTCTTCTGACTTCTGACTCCTGTCTTCTGACTCCTGTCTTCTGACT
>CAIXAQ010000792.1 GCA_903917425.1 uncultured Bacteroidales bacterium | reverse complement strand
TTCGTTATTCGCTTTTCGTTATTCGTTATCACCTTTCGCCCTGTCGCTCCTCGCCCTGTCGCTCCTCGCCCCATCACCCCTCAGCCTGTCGCTCCTCGCCCTGTCACCCTTCGCTCCTTAAGAAACAATAAAAATACAATTTTAATCAATCACCTAACTTCTCCCTAATTATCCGTTCACTTAAAACCTTACCTTTGCAGGCTGTAAAAAAAATTGTGAAAAAATTATATATACTCATTTTACGATCGTATGCAGGACCTGCAATGGCTACTTTTTTCGTGGTGGTGTTCGTGCTGCTGATGCAGTTTCTATGGCGTTATGTTGACGAATTGGTAGGTAAAGGACTGGAATGGAACGTGATATTTCAGCTCATGTTTTACGCTTCGTTCACTTTTGTGCCGATGGCACTTCCTATATCCATATTACTGGCATCGCTGATGACTTTTGGCAACCTCGGCGAACGCTATGAGTTGGTAGCCATGAAAGCTGCCGGTATTTCGCTGCGAAAGGTCATGTTGCCGCTGGGTATGTTTTCGTTGCTTATCAGTGTCGGAGCCTATTATTATGCAAATATTATCTTTCCCTACGCCAATCTTAAATTCAGATCGACCCTATATGATGTAAGGCAAAAAAAGCTTGCATTAAATATACGCGATGGCATATTCTATTCGGGGCTGCAGGGGTACGTTATAAAAATAGGAAAGAAAGAGGCTGACGGATCAACCATCAGGAAAGTGATGATTTACGATCATTCGCAGGCACAGGGAAACAGCAAGCTGGTAATGGCCGATTCCGGTCGGATGCAGCAAACGGCAGATGGCAGTTACATGCTCTTAACCCTGTATAACGGAACAAATTACGAGGAAAGTGCAGGCCGGTCGGATAATCAGAAGTTACCATTTCAACGTACCAGATTTACCAGCGAGATCATAAAATTTAACCTTTCGCAGTTTAAAATGACCCGTTCGGATGATGATTTTTTCAAGAATGCTTATTATATGCTTAATGTTCAGCAACTTGGCTATGCATCGGATTCGCTGGGCTTAGAAGTTGATGTTCGGATCAGTGAACTTCGCCGTTCACTCATGGGTTATTATTCAAACTTCACAAAAACCACGCTCTCCGACAGCCTGATAAGGACATTGCCTGCGGGTACCGAAGCCATGAAATTTGAAAATAAACCGGCAAGTGAAAGAAAAAACATTTCGTCGTATGCCTTGGGAATGGCGCGTAATGCTAAAGGTTCTTTTGAATACAACCGGCAACTGATCAAGGAAAAAGTGGAATTAAAAGCCCGGTATGATATCGAATGGCACCGCAAATTCACACTATCATTTGCATGCTTTGCGCTTTTCCTAATAGGCGCGCCGTTGGGTGCAATAATCCGGAAGGGCGGACTGGGAATGCCACTGGTAATATCGGTGTTGCTATTTGTGGCATATCATGTAATTTCGTTTACCGGCGAAAAATCAGTGCGTTCAGCCGTAACCGATCCATGGAAAGGTATGTGGATGTCGACCATGATTTTTCTGCCTGTCGGGATATTCCTGGCCTACAAGGCAACTACAGATTCAACCATCATGGATGCCGAAAGCTATAAACTGTTTGCCAAAAATATTTTAAAAAAACTTCATATTAAGAAGAAACAAACACCGAGCGATGAAAATATTGATGCTGTGTAATAAATCGCCCTGGCCCAAACACGAAGGCGGCCCCATTGCCATGCATGCCATGATAAGCGGGCTGGTTCAGGCTGGTCATACGGTTAAGGTGCTGGCAGCCAATACCAATAAATACAATGTTGACCCGAAATGCATTCCTTCCGAGTTTCAGAACAAGACTCAGATTGAATTTGTCGATATCGATTTGTCCCTCAGTATTTACGGGGCAGCATATAACTTCCTGGTTGCCAAATCGTACCATATTTCGCGTTTTTACACCAAAGCTTTTGTACAAAAAATAACAGAAACCCTCCAGAAAGACACCTACGACATCATTCAGCTTGAAACGCTGCAAATGGCAGTTTACCTGGATGTTATCCGTAAAAACTCCAAATCGCCGGTAGTACTCAGGGCGCATAATATTGAACATAAAATATGGCAGCGCATTACCGAAAACTGTCCTAACCCCCTCAAGAGACTTTACCTGAACCACCTCTATAAAACATTAAAACGTTTTGAGATTGGTGTTTTAAACAAAATAGACGGAATTATTGCAATTACACCGGTTGATGCGCGCAATTTCGACAGGCTTTCGCATAGCACCAACATTATCTCAATTCCTTTTGGCATCAACCTCGAAACACTGCCCGAAGACTCAGTTCAACCGGATGAAGCATCCCTTTTTCATATAGGGACTATGAACTGGTTCCCGAACGAAGAGAGTATTAAATGGCTGATCAACGAAGTCTGGCCAATGGTTTTACAGCGGCTTCCAAATCTCGAACTGCACCTGGCGGGGCGCTATATGCCCGGCTGGCTTCAAAAACTTTCAGTTCCTAATATAATTGTCGATGGCGAAGTTCCTGATGTTTGGGAATATATGCAGCGATTTTCAATCATGGTAGTGCCTCTTTTCTCGGGAAGCGGGATACGCATCAAAATTGTGGAAGCCATGGCGGCAGGCAAAGCAATTATTACTACAGCCATAGGCGCAGAAGGAATAAATTACGAAAACGGGCAACACCTTCTCATTGCCAAAGATGCCCGATCGTTTACCGATGCTATTGTTAAGCTTTGCAACGACAAAACCCTGCGGGAAAATTTAGGGAAAAATGCCCGTATGCTTATTGCTAAGGATCATGATAACAATAAACTTATGCAGAAATTAACTGGTTTTTATACTGAATTGCTTAAAAAGAACTAAAACAAGTTTAAATTCACAAAATCTATACTCCGAAAGAGTAAAGGTCGGAAGGCGGAAGTCCGAAGACGGAAGAATTCCAAATTAGTTATCACAATTCATAGGATATTTCCGACATTCGCCCCACTCCTTGTTGCCCTTCGCCCTTTCAGAATCTACTAAAATACATTATAAACAGTCTCTTAGTCTGTCAATTCGTTGGTTATGAAATAGTTCTGTTTTTAGCCGATAGTACGTTTAACTTAGCCTGAATAAAAGAAGCCCATACCGGTCATGAAAATACTCGTTTTACTTTCGCGTGTACCCTATCCCATCGAAAAAGGCGATAAGCTGAGGGCATTTCATCAGATACGCTGCCTGTCGAAAAATAATGAAATAATTTTATGCGCTCTCAGCGATGCCCTGGTAAAACCCGAAGATGTAAAAGTCTTGAAGGAATTTTGCATCGAAGTTCATATTATTTCTATCAATAAAGCCGGGATGATCTGGAATGTGATAAAAGCATTCGTTAACGGCAAACCCTTACAGGTTGGATATTTCTACAGGTGCAGCGCACAGAAAAAAATAAATTCAATCATAGCAAAATGTTCACCCGATCATATTTACTGCCAGCTTACGCGGGTTTCGGACTATGTGAAAGACAGTAAAATACCTAAAACGCTGGATTACCAGGACGTTTTCTCGATGGGTGCAAAAAGAAGGGCCGAAACTTCTTCTCCTTTCATGAAACTGTTTTTCATGATGGAATACAGGCGGTTGCTTCGTTACGAGCATCATATTTTTAACAAATTTGACCATAAAACCATTATATCACTTCCCGATCGCGATTTGTTACCGCATCCTTCGCGCCAAGAGGTTGTTATAATCCCGAATGGTGTCGATCATGAATTTTTTAGCCCGGTAAAACGCCCGAAAACACATGATATCCTGTTTACAGGCAATATGAGCTACCCGCCAAATATTGATGCCGCCCGTTTTATTGCAGAAAAAATATATCCCCTGGTTTTAAACGAATTTCCAGAAGCTAAACTATTGATTGCCGGTGCAAACCCTCATGCAAAAATTCTCGCGCTTCAATCTTCAAATATTACAGTAACGGGCTGGATCCCTGATATCCGCGACAGCTATGCATCGTCACAAATTTTTATTGCACCCATGCGGATTGGTACCGGGTTACAGAATAAACTTCTCGAAGCCATGGCCATGGAACTTCCCTGTATTACTTCGGTGCTTGCCAACCAGGCTCTCGGAGCAAAAGAAAATAACGAAATACTGATAGGTACAACAGCCGCCGAATATGCAAATCACATTATAAAACTACTTACGGATCAAGACTTTGCACAATCCCTGGCACAGAACGGGCATGCTTTTGTCAAAAAAATATTCAGTTGGGAAAACTCGACTCAATTGCTCCTGCAACTTTTCGACACATCCAAAACTAATGAAAACTGATATTCAGTAAACTAATTGAAAGGTGGCTTCTAAAAACCTGACCATATTTGACTCTAATTCTGTTATCCCATTAACATACTAACCTCTCAACCCATCAACAACTCAACTCCTCAACAACTCAACACATCAACCAATCAACCCATCAACCAATTATCGCATTATCACATTAACCAATTAGCACATTAACCAATTATGGCCGACGACAAAAAAATAATATTCTCGATGGTTGGAGTGGGGAAAATCCATCCTCCCAGCAAACAGGTTCTGAAAGACATTTACCTATCCTTTTATTATGGAGCTAAAATCGGCATAATCGGGCTCAACGGTTCCGGGAAATCCACCCTGCTGCGCATCATCGCCGGGCTTGATAAATCGTTTATCGGCGATGTTGTCTTCTCGCCGGGCTATACCGTGGGTATGCTCGAGCAGGAACCTCACCTGGATGAAAATAAAACTGTTAAGGAAATTGTCGAAGAAGGCGTGCAGGATGTGGTGAACCTGTTGAAAGAATACGAGGAAGTGAATAACCGTTTCATGGAGCCTATGAGCGACAGCGAAATGGATAAACTTATCGGGAGGCAGGGCGAACTTACTGATTTGATCGAACAACACGATGCATGGGAACTCGATGCGAAACTGGAACGGGCCATGGACGCTTTGCGTTGCCCGGAAGGCGAAACTTCGGTAAAAGTGCTTTCGGGTGGCGAAAGACGCAGGGTGGCTTTGTGCCGGCTGCTTCTACAGCAACCTGACATACTGCTGCTTGACGAGCCTACCAACCACTTGGATGCCGAATCCATCGAATGGCTCGAGCACTACTTGCAGCAATATAAAGGAACCGTTATTGCCGTGACTCACGACAGGTATTTCCTCGACAATGTTGCCGGCTGGATACTGGAACTCGACCGTGGCGAAGGAATTCCTTGGAAAGGCAATTACACCGAATGGCTCGAGCAGAAAACCAAGCGGATGGAAATGGAAGAGAAAACCGAAAGCAAACGCCGGAAAACTCTCGAAAACGAACTCGAATGGGTACGGATGGCTCCCAAAGCACGGCAATCGAAAGGAAAAGCCCGTTTGAACTCCTACGAAAAAATGCTCAACGAGGATGTTAAACAGAAAGAAGACAGGCTCGAAATTTATATTCCGAATGGCCCTCGCCTGGGTAACCAGGTTATTGAAGTAAAAGGCGTCACCAAAGCTTTCGGCGATAAAGTATTATTCGAAAACCTGAACTTTATGCTACCTCCGGGAGGCATTGTTGGCATTATCGGACCCAATGGAGCCGGCAAAACAACGCTTTTCCGCCTCATCATGGGTCTCGAAAAACCGGATAACGGGGAATTTATCGTGGGTGAAACTGTAAAAGTCGGTTATGTCGACCAGGCTCATACCAACATCGACCCTGAAAAATCGGTTTGGGAAGTAATTTCCGAAGGCAACGAAACCATTCAACTAGGTGGAAAACTCATTAACTCCCGGGCTTATGTATCGCGTTTTAATTTCGGCGGCTCCGACCAGGGGAAAAAAGCAGGTGTACTTTCCGGTGGCGAACGAAACCGCCTTCACCTGGCACTTACACTGCGGTCGGAAGCGAATGTTCTCCTGCTTGATGAGCCAACCAACGATATTGATGTAAATACGCTTCGGGCTTTGGAAGAAGGCCTCGAAAATTTTGCCGGATGTGCAGTGGTAATTTCGCACGATCGTTGGTTCCTCGACCGTGTAGCTACCCATATTCTTGCTTTTGAGGGCGATTCGCAGGTATACTTTTTCGAGGGTGGTTACACCGATTATGAAGAAAATAAACATAAACGCATGGGTGACGAAGGACCAAAACGCATAAAATTCAGAAAACTGATTGTATAGCGTCTGCACACCCAAAGGGTGTCTGACACTTTTAATGTCAATAAAAAACACATAACATTGAATGATAAATGAAAAAGAAAAAGGTTTCTGATTTTTACATTTAGTGTTTTGAGTTTACTGTTTTTGATTCCGTTAAGGTTGGCTCAACGTCCTTGGATAACACTATAAAAATGCAAGTGTCTGCACACCCTAAAGGTGTCTGACTCAAAAGATAGGTTTCATACTTCATAACATTTTTTTCAAAATAATGATAAAGATAACAACAGAACTCATCGATAAAGTAATTGAACAGGCCCGTACATCGCCACGGCTGCGCATGAATTATAATTTTCATCCCGAACTCAGCGATCCGGTTCAGCGCCTCATTAATGCACTCGAACCCTGGACGTACATCCGCCCGCATAAACATACAACCAAGGAAGAGTCCTTTGTACTGCTGAGAGGAACCGTTTTAGCCGTTGTTTTTAACGAGGATGGAAGCATACGCGAACATGCCATACTGAGTGCCACATCCGGGATACTTGGCATTGAATTTGAGGAAAATTGCTACCATATGCTTACTTCGCTCGAAACAGGTTCGGCCGTTTACGAAATAAAAGAAGGACCTTTCGTTCCCCATACCGAAGGCAGTTCGGCATCATTTGCACCAAAAGAAGGTACTCCCGAAGCTGTGATTTTTCTTAAAAAGGTATTCGGGGAGCTTGGAATTGTTTTAAGTGAAGGATGAAAAGCAAACCTGAAATCGTTAATCGTTAATGGAAAATCGTTAATCGTTAATCAAAAATAGTTAATCGTTAATGGGAAATCGCAATCCGCATTCGTAAATCGCAATCCGCAATCCGCAATCTGCAATCGTAAATCTGCAATCGTAAATCTGCAATCGTAAATCCACAATTCTAAATGTCCTCTCCCTCCATACCCAAAGGCACCCGCGACTTCACACCCGTCGAAATGGCGCGCCGAAACTATATTTTTGATTCCATACGCAGCGTTTTTAAACTGCATGGGTACCTGCCAATCGAGACTCCTGCGATGGAAAACCTCAGCACCCTTATGGGTAAATATGGCGAAGAAGGCGACAAACTATTGTTTAAAATCCTAAACTCCGGCAATTACCTTTCGGATGTACCCGAAGAAGTGTATTCCGCCAAAGAGACAGGTAAAATGCTGAAACATATTTCGGAAAAGGGACTGCGCTACGACCTTACTGTTCCGTTTGCCCGTTTTGTGGTTCAGCATCACAACGAAATCACTTTCCCTTTCAAACGGTACCAGATACAACCCGTGTGGCGTGCCGATCGTCCGCAGAAAGGCCGTTACCGCGAATTTTATCAATGCGATGTGGATGTAATTGGCAGCAGTTCATTGCTTTACGAAGTTGAAATGGTTACCATTGCCGCCGAAATCTTTAAAAAGCTCGGCATCAGCATCACCATACTGATGAATAACCGTAAAATCCTCTCAGGAATAGCCGAGGTGATAGGTGAATCTGCCAGGATTACAGATATTACTGTCGCCATTGATAAACTCGATAAAATCGGGTTGGAAGGTGTAAACAAGGAACTCTCCGAAAAAGGGCTTTCATCGGGAACAATTGCAAAACTTCAACCCATTTTGGGTTTGCAGGGCGGTAATTTCGAAAAACTCGATCAGCTATCGGGCATACTCGCCGAATCCGAAACAGGCTTAACTGGCATTGACGAAATGCGCACCATTTTTAAGTATATCGAAGCCTTGCAACCGGAAGCAAAAGTGGAAGTCGACCTCACCCTGGCCCGTGGCCTGAATTATTATACGGGTGCTATTATTGAGATCAAGGCAAATGATGCCCAGATGGGGAGCATCAGTGGCGGCGGACGCTACGATGACCTGACAGGAATTTTCGGGCTTAAAGGCATGTCGGGAATAGGTATTTCGTTCGGTGCCGACCGGATCTACGATGTGATGAACGAGTTAAAACTGTTTCCTGCTGATTCAGAGCAGGCAACCTCGGTTCTGCTGGTAAACTTCGGTGGCAACGAGGAAATGGTAAGTTTAAAATTGTTGCATAAACTGCATGCAGCAGGAATTTCAGCCGAAATCTACCCTGAGCCGCTGAAGATGAAAAAGCAATTCAGCTATGCCGACAATAAAAAAATCCCTTATACATTGATAATCGGAGCCGATGAGGCAGCATCAGGCATTTACCAGTTAAAGAATATGCTCACCGGTGAGCAGGAAAAATTATCGG
>CAIXAQ010000791.1 GCA_903917425.1 uncultured Bacteroidales bacterium | reverse complement strand
GTCCTTACACACACCGCAACGGTCGGTAAAATTCATTTCGCCTTTGTGAAGCGTATATCCTTCGCCTTTACCCATGCTGACGCCCAGATAACGGATCTCGTCGCCGGCCCAATGGGTAAGAATGGTTACCGAATCCATTTCGGTACGTGCATTCTGCAGCAATTCGTTAACTTTTTTCCGGATCTCGTCGGTGGCTTCAAAGCTTTTATACTCCTCGTTTACTCCGTAAAACCAGGTGCTTTTCGATTTCCAGTCGGGGCTGGTGCTCATCAGCAATTTAGGCGCAACATCCGATGGATCCACCGAACGTGGTTCGCTTTTAAAAGGAGAAATATCCTTTTTTGAGAAAGTGTATACCAGTTTATCGCCATTCCGCCACATTTTCGAGCTAACTTCCCCGTTATATACTTCGTATTGCAGCACTTTCGTGTCAGGCACATTAATCTGGTAAACTTTCGATAAAACAGGATCGTTACTGTAAAAGGGCACAATGTCATAGAAATGCCCTTTCATAGGCGGAATATATCTTTCGTCATCGTCGCCACTTTCCAATAAAGCATAGGTAAAGCCTTTCCTGTAAAGATAAACTTCAACTGCATCGCCGGGTTCGAGCCGGCCCACTTCCACCATTTTTTCGCGGGCACCCCAATATATGGCGCGGGCAGGCTGTGGATAGTCCAATTCATGCGAGGTGTCAATGTCAGTCTGAGTCCCATCAGCCCGAAAAATGGTTACTCCCCTGATTTCCGACCAGGCAGAAAGCGGATCGTAATCAAATTTTATTACCGACATCGCTTTTGCCCCATCAGGAGTAAGTATTTTATACAGTCGGTGAATGTATGAATGACTCAAACCGGTTTCCATCATATCAACATGTGTGCTATCGAATATGAGCAGCACATTCGACCCTGGAAATGACTTTTTGTCACCGGCTTTTTTAATCAAAGCATCGTATGGGCCGGCTACGGAGGTCGTAACAGCTACTAAAACAAGCAACAATAATAAAGATATATGTTTCATAACTAGGTATTTAGAGTAATTTTATTTCGAGGTAAGATGATAGTGTGCATTTATGAATTTTCAGGTATAAAAGCATTAGAGAGTATTCCCTTAAACCAATTGTAACCGGTTCGAATCCTGTTTGATAAAAATAAACAGCAAAATGGTGAAGCCCCAAAGCGAGGAACCACCATAACTAAAGAAAGGCAGCGGGATTCCGATCACAGGCATAAGACCTATTGTCATACCCACGTTTACAAAAAAATGAAAAAACAGGATGGATGCTACTCCATACCCGTAAATCCGGCTGAAATCCGAGCGCTGTCGCTCGGCTAAAAAGATAATTCGCACACAGAGAGAAAGATACAGTAGTATAACTACCAGCGCTCCGACAAATCCCCATTCTTCGCCAACAGTGCAAAAAATGAAGTCGGTACTTTGTTCGGGCACAAAATTAAACTTGGTCTGGGTTCCTTTCAGAAATCCTTTACCCCACATTCCTCCTGAACCAATTGCAATTTTCGACTGGTTTACGTTATACCCGGCACCTTTTAAGTCGATTTGTTTGCCTAATAATACATTTATACGTGTTTTCTGATGCAGTTCCAATACATTATTAAAGGCGTAATCCACACTTAATACAAACAGGGAAGCCACGATAAAAATGCCTATCACAGTAAGAATATTGCGTAAAGTTCGCCTGATAAAGAAAATAAAACCAGCTAACAGTATGCCAATAACAGCAATAACTATAAACTGGTTAAACATCAAAGCCATGATCGACAGGATTACAACTGCAAGACCAAGCAGAAGTATGCTCCCGGGCATGCCTTGCCTGTAGAGAACCAATGACAATGACGCATATACGATGGCTGAACCGGTATCGTTCTGCAGAAGAATGAGCAAGGCTGGAAGTGCTAAAATCAGCAACGGAATGATTTGTGATTTGCGTTTGCGGCTGTCGAAGTCAAGTGTGCTCAGGAAGTGTGCCAACGCAAGGTTGGTAGCAAACTTAGCAAATTCGGCAGGTTGAAGGGCAAAACCGCCGACCTGAAACCATGATCTGGAACCGGCAATTTCCTTACCTGTAAACAATACAATTACCAGGAGTAAAATAGTTCCTCCATAAATCGGGTATGCAAATGCATTGAAAAATTTGGCATCGGTAAGTATTACCATCAAGGCTATGGCCAGCGAGGTTACTATCCACAGCATTTGTTTGCCATACGACTGCGATAAGTCGAATATGCTGGCGTGTTCATTGTTAAAAACGGCTGCATAAATATTAACCCAACCCATCAGCACCAGTGCAAGGTATAAAAGCACCAGTTTGCGGTCGATATGACGGAAAATTCCTTTTTGCTCTTTCAATTGTTCAGCAGGTTACCATTAAGCATATTATCTTCAATTACTTTACGTTTCACTTTGCGGGTAAGGTATTTTTCAATCATGAGCGAAGCTATGGGAGCCGCCCAGGTAGCTCCGTATCCTGCTTCCTCTACAATAACGCAAATGGCTATT
>CAIXAQ010000790.1 GCA_903917425.1 uncultured Bacteroidales bacterium | reverse complement strand
TGTTTCCATTCGCTTGTATATTGGGATTGCGACATGGCGGTGAGACTTAAGAATACAATGAAAGTGCAAAAGAATGTTTTCATATTGCTAAGTTTAAACTCAAAAGTTAAAGGTATATATTTTGACCTTACAGGAAAACTATGAATCGCATTTTCTTAAATTGGTCAGAATAATTTCTTTCGTGGAAGCGAAAATCGTGCCAAGTGAATTTGCATTTTTCAGTTTGTGAAATTGCCTGAATTTGAACAATCGCAATTGCTGCAAGTTTACAATGGATATAAATTCCTACTTTTAGCCTGAAATTTGTTTAGACATATGCGAATTCTTTTGATATTCTTGCTCTTTGTATATTCCGCTTCTTTAAAGGCGCAGGGTGATGCAGCAAGGTATATTGCCAGATTTGATACGCTGGCTATCGAAGTTTTTAATTCATACGGAATTCCCGCCAGCCTTGTACTTGGCATTGCATTACAGGAAAGTGCTGCCGGCACCAGCAAACTTTGTAAAACAAAACACAATCATTTTGGCACCAAAAGCCGCGTAAAATCTTCGAAAACCAAATCGGGTTACATAACTGCTTACCAGAAATTCGATGACGATGAAGCATCTTATATCCGCTTTGGAGAATCAGTTTCGGGCAAAAAATATTATACGGAATTAAAAGGAAATCCAGACTATATGGCTTGGCTGAAAGCAATGAAAAAAGCAAAATATGCGTCATCTTCCTTGTGGATAAGTCATGTGGATAATATGATCAAACGGTATAATTTAACCCGCTTCGATGCAGATCCTTCTTTTACACCCTTATCACCCATTCTTCCGGAAACGGATACTTTGCCGGTGCTGCATAAGAGATAACCTTATTTGCAAACAACTTTAGGTTCTACTGTTAATTTTAGTAGGTATATTTATTCTGTCGGAAGTCGGAAGACGGGAGTCAGAAGTTCCTCCGAAAAATTCATTTATCAATGAAAGTTGGTTTTTGTTGACCAATTGCCTTTATTCGGATATTTTCCATTCATAACACGAAACTTCAAATTAGCATTTTCTTCCGTCTTCTGACTTCTGGCTTCCGTCTTCTGACTTCTGTCTTTATAATAATAATTCCATTCTATTCGTGGCAGAACCCAACATTTAATCAGGTAGTTTTGCCGTTATTGGGTTCGCCAGGCCCGAATACGATGTAAGTTCAACCCGTGCGCGTCCGACAGATTGCTCTGATTCGATCAGCACAGGCAGACGGTTGTTGTCATCAGTAATCCAGACTGTTATAGGGTAAGGGTCGTCAAAAGCGTACCCGGTTGCCACCATTGGCCTGAACGCCACGCACCTGAATGCCCCCAACTTGGTTTTCACCGTTTCCCTGCCTTTAAAAATGACTCTTGAATGATAAACAGAATCATCCAGGAAAAACGGTATTTCGATGACTTCACCCGGTCTTAGGCCCGATATATCCAGGGTACGGGCGTAGTAAAATGCAGAAATTACATCCTGGCAGTTTGCCGGTATTTTCATGATTTTCGAAAGGCTCACCCCCAGGTGGTCATTTTGACGAAAAATGACCAGATCGTCTTTTTTATAGGAATTTTCGCGCGTACGTCGCGAAAACTGCCAGGATATCATGGCATCCTGGTCGAAATAACTTTCAAACCTGTCGTGAATTTTATAAAACAATTCGATAAAGCCGGTTGATTTTCCATCGCCTACTACGTGGTAAGTGCTTCTGCCATTGATGATTTTGTTGTCATCTGTTACTTCCAGTGTAGCCTTTCCGCCGGTTATATTTCCTGTTAATGCCGAATTAAAAGCAATTTTAAATGATAATTTCTCGCCACGTACAAAGGCCGAATTTTGAACAGTCCGGTATGACTGGGGAAATGCAGTAAGGCAGTTGAACAATATAACGACAACGAGAATCCTATACATCGAAAATGTTTTGCATATATAACAGTCAAATAACGATCCAAAGTATGAATTGTTTCATTATTAATCGCAATTGAAGCATCTTCACGACCCCTGCTTTCAGTTTTGGGATAAACGTTGCGACTATCTTTCTGAAAAAATACTAAACACAGAACACAAAATATAAAAGTATTTCAAGCCCCCTTACTTTTTCATTCTTAATTTAATATTAAGTGTTTTTCATTACTTTTAGATTCCGGCTTGTCCAATTTAGGTTATACGATTAAAGATAATCCTGTCTTATCAACTCTTCCTCCATTTTGTCAAGCAAACACAACGCCTCGTCATAGCCATGCGCCCGCATAAAAGCATCGCGCCAATGAGCGGCATTGCTGAAGCCATTCAGGTAAATCTTAAAAAAACGTTTCAATACATTATAATCCTTGCCATCTCCCCATGTATTCCGGTAAAGAGTTATATGCTTTTGCATCAGGGAAATGCGATTGAATAGAGTGATTTCACCGTGTTCAGAATTAAACATCCAGGGATTTTTAAAAACACCCGTTCCCACCATTACTCCGTCTACACCGTATTGCTGAACACGGCTCATGACATCGGAATAACTGTTCACTTCCCCGTTACCAAGGATAAGTGTCTGGCTGCCAAGCTGGTTTCTCAGCTGAACAGCTTTGCCAATTTCGTCCCAGAGTGCTGGTCCGTTCGACATCATTTTTCGGGTGCGGCCATGAACCGTGATGGCTGCGGGTGCGGTTTCGAGCAAATGGCCGATCCATTCTTCGGTAACAATACGGTTGAAGCCGATCCGCGTCTTTACACTTACCGGCAAAGGGGTTGATTCAGTAGTTGCAAAGATGATTTCCCTGGCAAGTTCCGGGTAGTTGATCAGGTTGGCGCAACTTTTATTTTTCACTACTTTTTTGGCCGGGCAGCCCATATTGATATCGATGCCGTCAAAAAGATTCATTTCTGAAATCAGTCTGGCACTCAGGCGAAACTTTTCAGGATCGCCGCCCCATATCTGGGCAACCAGCTTTGTATTACGCGATTTCAGCAACTTCATTTCGCTGGCGTTCACCAGCAGGCGTTCGATCACTTTAGGGCGGCCTTTTTCGTGGCACAGGCCATCGGTGGAAGTAAATTCAGTGAATACAACATTTAGAGCATCAGGATCCGAAACCGAAAGCACCACTTCACGGAAAACGGTATCAGTAACGTCTTCCATGGGCGCCAGCGCAATAACAGGCTTTTTAAGGGTTTGCCAGAAATTATACATATTTAGCAATGGCTTGCCCGGGTGTGAGCTTGGTTTTCAGCAAAGAGGGCGAAAGTTTGCTTTTGTAAATTTTACTGCCGGAATATCTGCTGTGGTTTGTAATCCGCAGTTCACAACGCGCTTCCAAAGGTAGTTTAATAACAGAAGCGCATTCCTCCGAGCAGCAGTTTGCGTACGTTGAAGCACATTCGCCGCATTGTATGAAAAGCAGGTGGCAATCATCGTTGGCGCAGTTTACATGCGTATCGGAAGGTTTTCCGCACTGGTGACAATGGGAAATGATTTGCCCGTCGATGGTTTCGCCGAGACGTTCGTCGAAAACAAAGTTTTTACCAATAAACTTCGACGGAAGGCCCAGATGCTTAATTTGTTGTGCATATTCAATAATTCCGCCATAAAGCTGTGAAACATCCATAAATCCATTGTGCAGAAGAAAAGAGCTTGCTTTTTCGCATCGGATGCCACCGGTACAGTAAAGCAGGATTTTTTTATTCTTTTCCTGTTCGAAATCACGGATAACCATCTGG
>CAIXAQ010000789.1 GCA_903917425.1 uncultured Bacteroidales bacterium | reverse complement strand
TTCATTCTATCTCAGGATCTGATTTCATCCTGATCGCCCTGAAAACGGAATCCCAGTCGTTTGCCTGTCGAAATATTCATGTTGTCGAGAGTGCTTTGTATATCGGCAAGCGTGATTACTTTCATGGAATCGTAAGGCGGTGTGAGCAGGTCGAAATTACAGGTGTACCTGATGGCCGACTCCAGAATAAGTCTCACTGTTTCGCTTGAAATGACCGATGATTGAAAGTTGTTGTATAACTGACCCACTTCGCGCTTACCTTCCACAAAATAATGCCTTTCATTATTCACAAATATCCGGCCGATCATATACCCAAGGTCGTTGACCCTGTTGTATCTGAATGAATCCGCCAGGAAATTGAATATCATAATAGTACCGCAATAGGATCGGTCAGGTTTTTCGTATATGTAGCTTGTCTTCATCACTTCGTGATCGCGCGAAAACTCAAACACGTTGGTATGCATCGTAAAAATCAGAACATCGCCGCCAAACCGGAGTTCGGCCTCAAATTCACCTTTGTCATGGTATTCAAAAGTGACATGAACAGGGTCATTTTTAAATTTCTGACGGTATTCTTCAGCCATTTCGCTTAACTGTGATTTGAAAAGCCTGAAAGTTTCGAGGGTTTTGCTGTAAACTTCCTGTTTGAACGCTGCTTTCCTTCTCAGTCCGAAAAAAAGCTCATCGTTTGGTAAAATATTCATAATATGAATTACTTTTTGGGATATAAAAGTAAACTAATATTCATATGCTCTTACTTTTTATTACCTGTATTTTTTTACAACTGCCTGCGCACAATTTACGCCATCCAGGGCAGAAGATACGATACCTCCCGAGTAACCGGCGCCTTCGCCGCAAGGATACAAGCCCTGCAACCCTATATGTTCAAGCGTTTCAGCATTCCGCGGAATTCGGATTGGCGACGAAGTGCGTGATTCGGTTCCCAGAATCACAGCCTCTGCCGTATGATAGCCTTTCATATTTTTATCGAATTGCAGAAAAGCTTCCTGCAGCCTCCCTGAAATAAAAGGTGGCAGGATTTCGTGTAAAGGTGCTGAAATAATGCCCGGATGATAAGAGCATTCAGGTAAGTTGGATGAGGTAACTCCTTTTGTGAAATCGCTGATACGTTGAGCCGGAGCCGACTGTCGCGCCCCTGCGGCTAGCCAGCAGGCTTCTTCGATCCTGCGTTGAAACTCAAGCCCGGCAAAAGGCCCGTATTCCGAAAGGTGAGCAATATCCGAAGGATCTATCTGCACTACAATTCCCGAGTTGGCAAAGGGCGAATTGCGGCGGCTGTTCGACATACCGTTTACAACCACCTGTCTCGCTTCGGTTGCCGCCGGAACTATAATTCCGCCAGGACACATACAAAACGAAAATACCCCCCGGCCCTCGATTTGTTTCACCAGGCTGTAGGGTGCTGCCGGCAGGTAAGGATCTCGTGGTGAATGATGGTATTGAATGCTGTCGATGAGTGCCTGCGGATGTTCGGCTCGCACTCCAAGTGCAAAGCTTTTCGCCTCAAGAGCAATTCCTTTCCGATGTAATAATTCATAAATATCCCGTGCTGAATGACCCGTTGCAAGTATTACTGCCGGAGCTTCGTACCGGTTTCCGCCTTTATCTTCAACGGCTTTTATCTTGCCATTCTGAACAATGATATCAGTGATTCTCCGGTTAAAATAAATCTCTCCACCGGCATCGAGAATAGTTTGCCGCATAGCACCTACAATAGCCGGCAATTTATCCGTACCTATGTGTGGATGGCTATCGATAAGGATATCTTCGTCAGCACCATGCGAAACAAGCACGGATAATATCTCATTTACATTTCCACGTTTGGTCGATCGGGTATAGAGTTTGCCGTCGCTGTATGTACCTGCACCACCTTCGCCAAAACAATAATTTGAATCGGGGTTAACGATGTGATCGCGGTTTATCTGGGCTATATCGAATTTGCGGGCTTTCACATCTTTGCCTCGCTCAATCAGGATGGGTTTCATCCCGTTTTCGATCAGGGTAAGCGCGGCAAAAAGCCCGGCAGGACCAGCACCTACAACGATTACCGGTATTTTGCGACTCACATCAGGGTATTTTTTTCGATGGTTTTTCAGCGTTTCCGTTGGCTGTTCATCAATAAAGAGTTCGGCTTTCAGCCTGATTTTCACTTTGTTCGAACGGGCATCCACCGATTTCTGCAGTGGATTCAGATGTTTTATCCGTCCTGGCTGAATGTGAAGAATATGTGCAAAGGCGGACTTCCATCCCGATGGTTCGGTAGCCTGTTTCGGGGTCATGGCGATTTCAATTTCTTTGCGCATAGTTATTGGTTGAAAGTTGATAATGCTTTTTGAGGTAAAACCCGGGTTTGTTCACAACGGGCATACTTGCATCAAACAGCTATAAGGAATGAATGTTTGGTCAACTTACGGCAAAAAGGCTATTCAAACGTAAGTGAAATCTGGAATATTTTGGAGCTCATCTTATTTACAGCCCCGGTATAAATGGAGTTATCGTGCTTCAATATATCATTAAGGCCGTAGGACATGGTAAATTCTGTTCCGAATTTAAAATAGGCTGTATAAAAATCAAAACCGACTCCGCCAAGAATATATACGTCTTTTCTTTCGGCAAACACCAGGGCTGCAGCGTTATCGGCTTTTTTCTTAGCATTCGATGCAAGGTCGAGTGCCAGTTTGCCACCGGAAATCACATAGGGTCTCATATTCTGAATCCTTTTGCCTTTAAAGCGCACCGTCAAAGGGAACTCAACAAATGCTGACTGAATATTTTTAGTTACATACAGCATCTCCGGTGTTGGCGAATCGTAAAAACTTTGTATCGAATAATCCAGGTTACGCTCTCCAAATGTGAGCGAAGGGGTAAAACGCAAGTCGAAATAGTTTCCCAAACGCAGGTTTCCCACTATCCCGATCACAAAACCAAATGTTGGCGTCGCCTCCATATTAAAGAGATGGGCTGAATCGCAATTCTGGTCAGAAAGTTGCTGTATTGTATCATTGTTATAATAGACCGTATTCTGATATCCTGGCTTTGTATCCAGTGTAAACAACATTTTGTTAATACCCAGAAGGAACCCAAAATGGTATGGCGAAAGATCGTATTCAGGTTTGTTTGGAACTTTCTTTGATTGCGAAAAAGCATTGCCCGAAAAGCAAAGAATAATAAAAACGATCAGAGTATTTTGAATATGAACCATGAATAGTATCAAGTAATGCAACAAAAACGGTGCAAGTTCTTGTTTAGTATGTGAAACATGGTTATGCGGCTAAATTTGTAGTGTAAGCCGGCACATATTTATTTTTTCCCGATATATAAATTCGTTATGCCAAAACTAAGACTGATAAATTTTGCTTCTTTGAAACCTGCATTCAGCATAATTTTAATAAATTCTTTATCCTGCGGGAAGGCTGCTACCGATTCGGGCAGGTAGGAATATGCAGAGCTATGTTTTGAAACCAGGCGGCCAATAACGGGTAAAATAAATTTCGAATAAAATCCGAACAACTGCTTGACCGGGAAATTCTGAGGTTTCGAAAACTCAAGAATAAATGCGCTGGAACCGGGCTTCAACACCCTGCACATTTCGCTTAATCCTTTCGGAAGGTTTTCGTAATTGCGCACCCCGAAAGCGACCATGGCGGCATCAAATTCAGCATCTTTAAAAGGCAGGTTTTCAGAATCGGCTTTCAGTAATGTAATTATCCGGCTCAAGCCGAGTTTATTTACTTTCGATTGGCCGATGGCCAGCATTTCTTCAGCAATATCGGTGCCTGTAATATTTTCAGGATTTATTTTTGCAGCGGCAATGGCCAGATCGGCTGTCCCTGTAGCCATATCAAGAATACGACGGGGATTATCCTGAGCCATCAGATTAACAAGCTTTTTCCTCCATCCACGGTCAATTCCCATCGAAAGCAGATGGTTCAGCAAATCGTACCTGCCGGCAATATGGTTAAACATTACCTGAACTTCTTGTTTCCGGCCTGGTATCTGAGTTGTAGGAGGTTTGGACATGCTATTTTTATCGTAGAATTTTTTAAATTTAAGGTCGAAAGTCAAAAGTCGAAGGTCAAAAGTCAATGGTTGAAAGGCAAATTGGGAAATGATCAAATTGTCAAATTAGCAAATTGTCACATTATCGCATTATCAAATTGTCACATTATCTAAGTGAGCAGAGCCAATGCTTCTTTTAAAAGTCCTGCCTTGTCAACGGCTACCACCCCCGGTTTTTCGCAAACCAATCCGCCGGCGAGGTTCGATAAGGCAGCCATCAGCATCGGATCGGTTTCGGTTGCGAGGCAAAGTGCCACTATGCTTATTACGGTGTCGCCTGCACCTGATACATCGGCTATGCTTCGCAAAACAGCAGGAATAATACTGGAGGTATAACCGGTTTCATTTTTACTGCTAATAAATACGCCATGTTCTGATAATGTGATCATTACCATTTTTATTTCCTGTCCTGAATGTATGATTTC
>CAIXAQ010000788.1 GCA_903917425.1 uncultured Bacteroidales bacterium | reverse complement strand
GGAATGATCAGGATATTTTCGTTCCCGATCAACCTTTTATATAAATCTGGCGACAAGTTGGTTTTAATATTTTTTGCCGTGCGGGGATGAAGCGGAAGAACAATTTTCAAATGTAATTTCTCGGCAATATGACAAAGAGCGCTCATAATCTGGCCCAGGCGTTGCGGCGAGTCTGTATTGTTATAGCGGTGAATGGTGCACAGCAGGTACTCATTGGGTTGCAGCCTGCGATCTTGAATAATGCCGGATTTTTGTTCGGCTATTTCTGTAAAATGCACCAGGTTATCGAACATGATATCGCCGCAATGGAAAACTCCGGGATGGTCAATTGTAAATGGAACGGAAGTTTCGGTTGCAAAGCCTTCGCGTTCAAGGTTTTTAATGGCAGTTTTGGTTGGTGCGAACAATAAGGTAGAGGCATGATCGCATACAATGCGGTTGATTTCTTCCGGCATGCTTTTGTTAAACGAACGTAACCCTGCTTCGATATGAACCACAGGAATCTGAATTTTACTTGCAGCAAGTGCTCCGGCCAATGTTGAATTCGTATCGCCGTAAAGTACTATATAATCGGGTTTTTCGGTAAGTAACACATCTTCAATACCTTGAATCATAAGTGCGGTTTGTTTGCCGTGTGAGCCCTGGCCGATATTCAGGTTCAGGTATGGGTCGGGAATGCCCAGTTCGTCAAAAAATACCTGCGACATGTTGGCATCGTAATGTTGCCCGGTATGAATGATTATTTCATGAATCTCATCAGCAAAGGAATTCCGGATAGTACGACTCAAAGCCGCTGCTTTTATTATTTGCGGTCGCGCTCCAACTATGGTAACTATTTTTATCATCAAATTTTTTAAGCTTACTTATAAGGTGCTGTTTATCAATTAATAAAGAATTTATATTGCAGTCGAATTTTTATTTTAGACATCTCCAAATCCAAATCCCCAAATCCAAATCCCTAAATCCTAACCCCTGATTTACATGATTCCCTCGTCGGCAAAACTATAATAATTACCGTCACCGATAATAATATGATCCAAAACAGGCAAATCAAGTGTAATCCCTGCCGCTTTCATTTTTTTCGTCAGATCCAGGTCGGCATCGCTGGGTGTAATCTGGCCCGACGGATGGTTATGCCCTAATATAATGGAAGTTGCGTTATTGTCGAGTGCAATTTTGAATACTTTGCGCTGATCGACTACGGTTCCGGTTATACCCCCATCACTGATTCTGACTGTCTTAAGCACTTTGTTGGCCCTGTTAAGAAGCAGAACGCAGAAGCTTTCGTAATTCAGGTCACCAAGTTCTTTCTGAAGAAGCAGAAATGCAGTTTTGCTGTCTTTTATCTGGGGCTTGTCATTCAGTACTGCGGTGCTGCGCCTTCGCCCGATTTCGAGAGCTGCTGCTATCGTAATTGCCTTGGCTTCGCCTATTCCCTTGTATTTTTGCAGATCCGAAATTGTTAAACGCGCTAATTCAGCAAAATTATCATTCACTTCGTTCAGAATCCGTTTCGAAAGGGCAACAGCAGATTCCTGGGCATTACCCGATCCGATCAGGATTGCAATCAATTCGGCGTTACTCAGTGCCGAAGAACCTTTATTCATCAGTTTCTCTCTTGGCTGGTCGTCTTCAGCCCAATTTTTAATCGAGATTTTAACAATTTTGTCCATCCGGAAAGTGTTGAGAATACAAAATAAATATAAAATTCTGAATTACAAAAGTATATAAAACGAAAAAGCCCCTGTCACCAGAGGCTTTTTCTAAAAAAATAAATTTAATTTACAAAGCATTCACCTTTTTAGTAAGCTTCGATTTTAAATTCGCTGCTTTATTTTTGTGAATAATGCTTTTCTTAGCAAGTTTATCTATAAGAGAAACTAACGAAGGCAGTTTTTCGGAGGCAACAGTTTTGTCTTCCAATTCGCGAAAGCTTTTAATTGCATTACGCATGGTTTTTGCATAATAACGGTTACGAAGCCTTTTCTTTTCGTTTGCTCTGATCCTTTTTAAGGATGACTTGTGGTTTGCCATTGTTAAACTTTATAATATTGTTTGTAGTCCGTAGGGGAATCGAACCCCTGTTACCAGGATGAAAACCTGACGTCCTAACCCCTAGACGAACGGACCATAT
>CAIXAQ010000787.1 GCA_903917425.1 uncultured Bacteroidales bacterium | reverse complement strand
AGTAATGCCGACAATAGTGAAGATGTAATAATAAAAGTAGAAAGGATGGATTATTCTTTTGATTTATCACCATGTGATATTACTGATTGCAGAAAAGTAGCTCCATCAGGCCCGCCTTTAAAGCATGTGAATGTAACATTTGATGCAACATGGTCAGGAAACTTTATGGGTTTTTCAGCTGACAGATGTTGTGTCACAAAATCAAAAATTTCAATCAGTAATTTCACCATTGTTGGAAATACAACTATAGATAACTGGATTCTTGATAGCGTAAAGAGAAATATGCTGTCTGAATTTGACAGCGATATTGCACATGAAATATGTAAGCGAATGAATAACGGCCAATCTCTTCCAGATGGTGATTCAGGCCGTTGTAATAGATGGATGGAAATGCAATAATGTCGCCTTCACAATCATTTGTATTGCTTGTTTTATAAGCTTACTTTATCCATTACCGCCAAAATATCAGGCATTTAACCAATAAAAAACATCCGGTAAAAGACTGCCTTTTACCGGATGTTTTTATTAAAAATAAATTTGATTACAAACTCTTAATCTCCGCAACCAGTTTCTGCAACGTAGCCTTGGCATCACCAAACAGCATGCGGTTTTTCTGGTGGTAGAACAGGTTATTGGGAATAGCGGCATAACCGGCGGCCATACTGCGTTTCATAACGATAACATTCTTTGCATCCAGTGCTTTGATAATCGGCATGCCGTAAATAGGGCTCGATGGATCGTCTTCGGCGGCAGGATTTACAACGTCGTTAGCCCCGATTACAATTACCACATCGGTATTCGACATTTCGTTGTTGGCATCTTCCATTTCAACCAGTTTCTCGTATGGAACATCGGCTTCAGCCAGTAAAACGTTCATATGCCCGGGCATACGTCCGGCAACCGGGTGAATGGCATATTTAACCTCAACGCCCTTGCTTGCCAGCAAGTTATCGAGTTCGTGGCAGAGATGCTGTGCTTGTGCAACTGCGAGTCCATACCCGGGAACGATAAATATTTTCTGCGAATAACTGAGCAATACAGCTGCATCGCTGAGTGATATTTCTTTAACCGTTTTGTCGCCGTCTTCTGTTCCGGCTGCACCGGCAACTCCAAATGCGCCGATTATGACATTCAACAGCGAGCGGTTCATTGCCTTACACATGAGTATTGTAAGAATTGTACCCGAAGAGCCAACCAGGATACCTCCCGTAAGCATGGCCTGGTTGCCGTAAAGGAAACCACCCATGGCTGCTGCAACGCCGGTAAATGAGTTCAGAAGCGAAATTACCACCGGCATATCGGCACCACCGATCGGCATTACAAAAGTTACGCCATAAACCAAGGCTGCCAGTGCAAAAAGGTAAATAGGCAGGTTGTTGCCTTCAACGGGTTTCATGAAGAGGATCAGCACTAAGGCTACAAACAGACCTACAAGGAAAGTAAGGTTGATAATCCGCAGAACAGGATGTTTGAAATCCCCGATACGTCCGTCGAGTTTACCAAAAGCAATCATACTTCCTGCAAACGAAACTCCCCCGATCATTAACCCCAGCAGAATGGCAATGCCTTCGCCACCAAGCATATGAGCAGCACCCTCGGATGCGAGCATATTCTGCATTTTGGGGAATTCCATCAGTGAAATCAAGGCCGCACAGGCTCCTCCCATACCATTAAATATGGAAACCATCTGTGGCATGGCAGTCATTTTTACTTTTTTGGATGAATACCAGCCTATGAAACTTCCAATGGCAAGTGCAATTACGATATAAATTACATTGCCAATAGGCTCACCCTCTTTTTTGTGAAAAAGAATTGTAAACAGAATAGCAGCACCCATACCTGCAGCAGCCCAGAGGTTGCCTGAACGCGCTGTGGCCGGGTGGCTGAGTTTTTTCAGTCCCAGGATAAACAGGATAGAAGCTATGAGGTAAGAAATCTCGAGAATGGAGATTTCGCTGGAAAATTCAATGAGTTTTGTGATTGTTTCCATGATTTGTCTCCCTATTTTTTCTTTTTCTTAAACATTTCGAGCATACGGTCGGTAACCACAAATCCGCCGACAACATTCAGCGTTCCAAGAATTACGGCTATAAAACCGAGGATAAGTGCCAGTGTGCTTTCGGCATGGCCCATAACAATAATGGCGCCGATAATCACAACTCCGTGAATTGCATTGCTTCCTGACATCAGAGGTGTATGCAACACCGCCGGAACATGCGAAATAACTTCAATTCCCAGGAATACAGAAAGGACTATGATAAAAATCATGTCTTTATATTCCAGGAAAAATTTTAAAACTTCGTCCATAAGCTTATTATTTAGTTTGGTTAATTTATAAAATTAAGGTTACATTTATTTAATTTGGGTGCCGTAGTGCCGGGTGCCTGAGTGCCTGAATTTGAGTGCCTGAATCTGAGCTTTGTGTTTCTTGGTACGATCTGATTTGTTGAGTTATTCCTTTGTGTCGGTTTGGGTCTGTGACTTGGTCCAGGGATATGAGAAGGTTCCATGTTCTGCTTCCCGGCACTCCAGCACTTGGCACTTCGGCACTTGGCACTTCGGCACTTCGGCACCTATTTATAACGCATTCATTAGATTAACAATTTCGGCCTT
>CAIXAQ010000786.1 GCA_903917425.1 uncultured Bacteroidales bacterium | reverse complement strand
CTTCAGCAGCTTCGGTATATTCCTGCCCGGGAGGCGAGCAATCGGCTGAAGCGGGAGGCTCGGAATCGAGCAAAAAGTAACATTTACCGGTGCGTTGAATATACAAGTAAGCAAATCTGGCATTGTTGTTTTCTTTTATAAGTGCCTGGAATACCGATTTAAGCTCTTTATATTCCTGTTTGCTGGTGTCGCCTGGCAAGGCGTTAAGCTGTGCAATTTTTTCAACCGGCAAAACTGTGGCAATTGCGGATCCTAACTGAAGGGCATTGCTGTGATTCTGATTTCGTGCATTTGCATACATAAACCAGATGAAAAACAATCCGATAAATACAATCAGGAGGGTAATTGCTGTTTCTCTGACAAATGGTTTGACGAAGCTCCGGTTTTTGCGCATTTTCCTGATCTGTTTTTTTTTAATATTTTATAATTATCTGATAATGAATACTTGCCACTGCTGCATTTAATTCTCCTGTTTGCCAGACATTTTTTCGCTAAAATTATTTCCTGTATTTACAACGGATAGTTAATGATGTTCAAACGCTTAATCATCAGCACGATACGAGATTAAATCTTTGCACCTAAAGTGTTGATATTCTATGTATTAAAGCTTCGTATCCTTGCTGAAAAAGGAAAATTAGCGGAGTGTTTCTTTATAAACCCTTAATTGTTGGATGTTAACGAATAACTGATTATTTCAAGCAATTTGGCTTTGCTCACAGGTTTGGTAACATATTCGTTGCAGCCTGCTGCCATGGCTTCGTTTTCATCTTCGGTAGTAACATGCGCAGTGAGTGCGACAATGGGTACATCTGGCATAAACGATTTGATTTGCCTGGTTGCTTCAAAACCATCCATCAATGGCATTTTGATATCCATTAATATTAATCGTATGTCAGGATGTGTGCGACACAATTCGATGGCTTCGAAACCGTTTTCGGCTCTCATTACCTGGTACGAAGCGTACATCAGCACAATTTCGGTGTATTTGTAGTTCGAATCGTCATCTTCGGCAATCAGGATCAGTGGTTTTACCAGAGGTTCTGTTTTTATTGCCGGAACTTCCTTGCGTGCAGTTAGCACAGGGTTCTCGCTGAATGGAACGGTAAAATGAAAAGTTGAACCTTTCCCCCATTCGGACTCAACCCATATTTTACCTCCGAGCAGTTTTATCATTCCTTTGCTTATGGCCAGGCCAAGTCCACTGCCCTCATAACCTCGGGATGGAGAAATGTCAGCCTGCATAAATGCATCGAAAATGATGCGGAGTACCTCTGTTTTTATGCCGGTCCCGGTATCACTGATAAAAAACTCAATTTCCTCTTCATTCAGCTTGTAACCCAAAACTATGGTTCCATCGGAGGTGAATTTTAACGCATTATCCAGAAGATGATTCAGAATTTTATGCAGTTTATCATGGTCGGTTTTCAATACCAACGGTTCTTCGTGGGAGGGCTTCTTTATTATTAATTCGAGATTTTTTTGTTCACAAACGTTTCTAAATTCGCTGTATACTTCTTCGATCAGTTTATCAATTTTGGATGGGCGCCGGCTCACTTCCATGGTTTCGGAAACGATCATGGAAATATCCATATAACTGGAAACTGTATTCAGCAAACGTTTGCTGCTTTTTTTTATAACACTGTAGCAAAGTTCATCATCTTCAGGTGTTGAGTCGTGGTTAAGCATCATTTCGCTGAAACCGAGTATGCCATTAAGAGGAGTACGTATTTCGTGCGAAATGTTGTTTATGAAGGCTGTTTTCAGCACATCACTTGCTTCAACTTTACCCAATGCTTCCCTGAGTTCGATAATTGATTTTTGCCTTTGAATGGAAAGACTTATCTGGCTGGCTATGAATTCGAGCATCTGGAGTTCGCTCTCGCTGTAGGCATCCGGGTTGATATAATCCTGCACCACAATGGCCCCAAAGGGTTTACCGTTAACTTTCAAGGGAACGCCAAGCCAGACTTCCGCTGCGGTTCCAACCAGTTCCACTTCCCCGGTTTCGACCAACTTCTGAAACCCTTCACGGTTAAGCAGCAATGATTTACCATGTTTGATAACATACCCGGTCAACGATTTTTCGGCAGGCCAGCTGTGCATTGTGTCATTTTCATCGGCTCTGTAGGCAGGAGTTAACATGCCGGTATCTTCGCTGTAAAAAGCAACAAAGAAATTATTTGTATCAACCAGCTGATGAAGTTCCTGTTTGATTATTTCGAGTAACTGCTCAATATCAAGGATTTCGATAGCTTGTTTCGAAATGTTGAATAGAACTCTCTGTATAGTTTCATCGTGTTTTTTTTCTGTAATATCTTCGTTAATGCTCAGGAATTGTGTGATGATACCCTGATCATTGCGCAAAGATGTTATTGAATTTCGTACCCAGTAAAGCTTCCCGTTTTTCTTCCTGCATGGATATTCGCCTTTCCATTCATTTCCTGCTTTTATGGTTTCCAGATAAAGGTCAATTTCCTCTTTGGTAGCTGATTCTGCGTGAAGTATCCTTGGGTTTTGCCCGATCAGTTCTTCGCGCGAATAGCCTGTAAGCTTGCTTGTTGCCGGGTTGACATATTCGATAATTCCATTCGTGTCAGTAACAATAATTGAGTCGGGGCTTTGCTCTACCACCTGCGACAATTGCCTGAGTTCTTCTTCAATGCGTTTGCGGTCGGTTATGTCGCGGCCCACAACTACAAGCCCTTTCCGATGACCCTCTTTCGTAAAAGCCGGTATTTTAATTACATCGAATATCAGTGAGGCCCCATTGGGCTGTGTAATGATTTCGTCGTGACGGTTTGGGGAACCACTTTTCCAGGCTAGTTCGTCGGTTACATTACAGCCAAGCAGCGAATCCTTGTGATAAATGGTTAATTCGGCAAGTTCTGAATCTTTTTTACCCTGGTAATCAATGTTTTCCAAATTGAAAATTTTCAATGCAAATTCGTTTGCAACACTCCAGCAACCTTCCCCATCTTTAAAAACAACGAAGTCGGTCATAGCATTGATGAGCGTACGCAGCTGTTCCTCGCTGTTTGCCAGCGAGGCTTCGGCAAGCGAACGTTCGCTGATTTCTGTTTTTAAATCGTCCAGAAGATTCAATGTCGCCAGTTTATGGTCTTCTAATTCTTTATTGATATTTGAAAGTTGATTTTCAATTTCCTTACCTGACTCAAGTTCAACCTGCAAAGCCTTGGTTCTCATGGCTATAAGCTCTTCCATCAGGTTTTTTTCAACCAAAGCCATCTCTTTTGACTTTTTCAGTTGAATAAATGCATTAACCTGACTTTTTAATTCATGCTCTTCGAATGGGGTCGAAATAAACGATTCTGCCCTCAAATTCAACAGCTTAGCTTTGTTTTTAGTAATAATTGCCGAAGGTGTGATGATAATTAAAGGAATTTGACTGAGTATTTTATCCGATTTGACGGTTTGCCAGGTGTGGAAACCATCCTCATCAGTAATTTTTAAACTTAAAAGCATCAGGTCAGGATTCTCTGATTGTGCTTTTTCGTTCCCGTTTTTCCCGTTATATGCAGTTATAAGCTTTACAAAAGGAAATGCTTCGCTAAGTAAGGTAACGATAAGCTGTAAGTCGCTGTTATTGTTAGCTATGGTTAAAATTTTGATCATTGTACAAGCTGTTGTTTCAATTTAGTCTGCCAAATGGTGTAATCGCATTCTAAGTTCATGTTTAGCTGCTGAGAATTGTATAAAGGAGATGTTTGCTTTATTTTAATTACAATGGACGATTTACGATTTACGATTTACGATTTACGATTTGCGATTTGCGATTTGCGATTTGCGATTTACGATTTACGATTTGCGATTTGCGATTAACGATTAACGATCAACGATTTTCCATTGACTACTTTCCCTTTGCCACCGTGAAGCAAAATTAATGTAAAAATAGAAGCTTTTTAATAAGGAACAAAGAATGTGTCGTCACCCCGCAATTTTTCTTGCTTTTGTCAGCCAGAAAGATGCATTCGCGGGAGAAAAAATTCGCATTAAGAATTTCGAAATGCGTTAAAAAGATGAAGTAAATTTTAACTATATTTGCATTGGTGCAAATCCGGTTTTTTTTGTGGGCATCACTTTCGAAAATAGCTGTAATGTAACTCCCGGTTCATACAGTTAACGCCTGATTATACTATCAAACTCACACTGTTTAGCTTGAAAAAGCTCAGTAACTGCCTGCTAAAGAATAATGTCTTGCCAGAATTAAACGACTTACTTAGTCCAAAATCCAATAACTACCCAACCCGTCAGCAGATTTTACGGTTAAAATCGGTTGTCGACGGACAAATTCCCTTTACGGATATTTCGCGGTACGATGTGGTATTTCTTGTCAAATCGCTTCAGCGGCGGATGGTGGATACCCGTTGTTGCATTTTCGACGAATATTTTAAACTGATAGAAATCAGCCTTGAAGAGGCTACCCTTTTTGTTAATTCACTGCAGATAAGCTACAGTGAGTTTTTTCGCAACCCGCTTACTTATTCGGTACTGGAACGGATTGTCCTGCCGTCAATGCTGCAAAGGCAAAAAGAAGGGAAACGGAATGAACTCCGTATTTGGTCGGCTGCCTGTGCTGCCGGACAAGAACCATACAGCCTTGCTATTTTACTCGAGGAAATAAGTAAGCATACGAACATAAAGAGAAATTACCGCATTTTTGCCACCGACCAAAGCGAATTACAGGTAAACGAAGCACAGCAAGGAAAATACCTGGCTGCTGATTTGAATAATGTGACATTAAAACGAGTAAATGATTGGTTCGATAAAAAGGGTGACACTTACGTTGTTAAGCAGAAATTGAAAAACAACATAGATTTCTCAGTGTTCGACCTTTTCGATCAGAAATTCAGCAGTCCACCGGCAAGTATTTTCGGCGAATTCGACCTGGTGGTTTGTGCCAACCTTTTGTTTTACTACAAAAATGAGGATCGAAAAAAAATAATTGCTAAAGCAGGCAGTTGCCTGGCTAAAGGCGGATACCTGGTGACCGGTGAAGTTGAAAGGGACATTCTGATAAAATATGATTACAAGGAAGTTTTCATGCAATCGGGGGTATTCAGGAAATGACAGCCTGCTGATAATTACCGGAACACAATTAAAACAGTCAATAGTAACAAAGATTAAAACAGGAATAAAAACTCAGACTTAACAGATAAGCGTTCTTAAAGGTTCCAACTGTGGATATGTTTCGTCAGCGTTCAAATTTTAAAAACAAAAATCATGAAAATAACCAGCCTCAAAATCGGGAAACAACTTGTAATCGCCTTTGCAATCATGCTTGCTTTAGTTGTTACACTTGGAATAACTTCATATTTTCAATCGCAGCGGCTTCATGATCAAACCAGCACTATGTTTCTACACCCCTTCCAGGTGCAAAACGCCATTGGTGATTTAAGGGCCGATATACTCTCTATTCATCGCGATTTAAAGGACTTACTTATTTCGGATGGCCATGAAGATATGAGTTTTTCGCTTATCAGGATATCGGGCTGGGAAAACGATGCGAATAAGCAAATTCAAATCCTCCACAACCAGTATTTAGGGCCAATAGCGGATGTCGATTCTGTAGAATATGCCATGATAGCCTGGAAATCTATGCGGGCCACAACCATACAGTTCTTGCAGGCAGGAAGTTTTCAGGAAGCCGCCAAACGGACAGAACGCTCCGGAACTGCAGGGAAACAAGTGGAGGTGATATTAAAAGCCATTGATAAAGTAGATGCGTTTGCAACAAAAAAAGCAGAAAACCTGTTTCAAAGCTCAATTGCGTTGAACGATGCCTTAAACAAACAATTGCTCCTGTTAGTGACTCTAATCCTGGTAATTACAGTATTAATAAACTTTACGCTATTGCGAAATATACGAACTCCTTTAATCGAACTCACTGATACCACCCGGCGTTTTCATAATGGAGATCTGACTGCCCGCAATTCGTATAAATCGGGAAATGAGTTTGGTGTGTTATCGGCTACTTTCAATACTTTAGCGGCAAGCATAGAGGAAAGCCTGGAACTCAACGAGAGAACCTCCAGCCTTTCGCGACTGATGATCAGCGAAAGCGATGAAAAGGAATTCTTTTATACAACCCTTGCCGGGCTGGCCATGCACACCAATTCGCAGATGGCTGCTATTTATTTGTTATGCGACGAGAAGAAGAATTTCTGTCATTTCGAATCCATCGGACTCGACGAGAGCGCGCGCCAAAAGTTTTCGGCTACCAACTTCGAAGGAGAGTTTGGCACGGTGCTTTCGACCCGGAAAATTCAGCATATAAAAAATCTGCCCGAGGATACGCGTTTTATTTTCCAGGCAGTGAGCGGCAAGTTTATTGCTCACGAAATCCTGTCAATACCAGTAATAGCGGGTAACGAAATTATAGGTATTATTTCGCTTGCAAGCGTCAACAAGTACAGCAAACAGATAATCCGGTTAATCGAAAATATTCATGATTTACTGAATGCACGCATAGAGGGAGTGCTGGCATACAGCCGCATTAATGCTTTTTCGTCGAAAATGGAACTCCAGAATCATGAACTGGAAGCCCAGAAAGCGGAATTGTATTCACAGTCGACAGAGTTACTGGGACAAAATACGGAGCTTGAAATGCAAAAGGCGCAACTGAACGAAGCCAACCGGCTCAAAACCAATTTCCTGTCGAATATGAGCCACGAACTGCGCACCCCGCTCAACTCGGTAATTGCTCTGTCAGGAGTATTAAGCAGGCGTTTGGTAAGCCAGATCCCTGACGAAGAATACAGCTACCTCGAAGTGATAGAGCGAAACGGTAAAAACCTGCTCGTGCTTATAAACGACATTCTCGATATTTCGCGCATCGAAGCCGGTCGCGAGGAAATTGATATCGCAACTTTCAGCATCGATAGCCTGGTGGCTGATGTTATCAGTATGATAATCCCGCAAGCCGACGAAAAAAATGTAGGATTGATTCAGACAGTGAATAATTCGGAATTGGTTATCAGCAGCGATCCGGATAAAATCAGGCATATTCTGCAAAACCTGATTGGCAATGCCGTAAAATTTACTGACGAAGGTGAAGTGAAAGTCGTCGTCGAAAAAACAGATAACGGCATAGTAATCACAGTGGCCGATACCGGCATTGGCATTGCCGAAGAGCACCTGGCCCATATTTTCGACGAATTCCGCCAGGCTGATGGAAGCACTTCGCGCAGGTTTGGAGGAAGCGGATTGGGGCTTGCCATTGCAAAGAAATATGCAAACCTGCTTGGGGGCTCAATTTCTGTCGAAAGCAGCATTGGCGAAGGCTCGCGGTTTATGCTTACTTTACCGTTACGTTATGCTTTCGAAAATAAAATTTCAGATGAAGTTAAACCATCAGAATTTAAAAATAAGTTTTACCAGGCTGCAAAAATCACTGAACCAAATGTAGCGAAAAAAACCATTTTACTTGTCGAGGACAGCGAGCCAGCCATTATTCAAATGAAGGATATTTTGAACGAATGTGGCTATACAATTTTATCGGCACACAATGGCAGCGAAGCACTCCAAATAATAAGCAACGTAATTCCCGATGCTATAATTTTAGACCTGATGATGCCCGGTATGGATGGATTCGAGGTACTCAAAACCCTGCGTGAGGCTGATCGTACTGCCGGTATTCCGGTGTTGATACTTACGGCAAAACATATCACCAAAGAAGAACTCAGCACATTAAAACGCAACAACATCCACCAACTGATCCAGAAAGGCGATGTAAACAGGCAGGAACTGCTTAATGCTGTTGGGTCGATGATAAAAGCTGAAACAACCCATATTTCGAAGCCCAAAAGGGACCTTCCGGCTATTGATGGCAAACCTCTCGTGCTTGTGGTGGAAGACAATCCCGATAATATGATCACAGTAAAAGCCCTGCTTTCCGACAATTTTGAAGTGCTGGAGGCTGTCGATGGCAACGAAGGGTTTGCTATGGCCAGAAAGCACAGACCAGACTTTATACTGATGGATATCGCCCTTCCCGAAATGGATGGCATTGCCGCTTTCAGAGCCATTCGCAACGAAGCGAAATTGCAGCATATACCTGTTATTGCGCTCACTGCCAGTGCTATGACCTCTGATCGCGAAATAATCCTGGCACACGGTTTTGATGCTTATATTGCAAAACCTATCGACGATAAATTGTTTTTCAAAACAATTAATAACGTGCTTTATGGAATCTAAGAAAATAAAAATTCTGGCGATTGACGACAACCAGGATAACCTCATCATTTTGAATGCCTTGATCAGGGAAGCTTTTCCTAACGCCGTGACACTGACAGCTTTAAACGGGGTAAACGGGTTGGCATTGGCTGCCGCCGAAGATCCTGATTTAATACTTCTTGATATTGTGATGCCGGGAATGGATGGCTTTGAAGTTTGCCGGAAGCTAAAAGCCGACAAAGCCTTGATTGATATTCCGGTAGTATTTATTACCGCGCTTAAAGGCGACAAGGAAAGCCGGATACATGCGCTGGAATGCGGCGCCGAGGCTTTTTTGGCCAAACCCATCGACGAAACTGAGCTTACTGCCCAGATACGGGCCATGGCGAAAATAAAAACCGCCAACACGGAGAAACGAAACGAAAAAGACCGGCTGTCGGCCCTGGTAGCCGAACGCACCAGTGAACTGGAATTTGAACTGGCTGAGCGCAAACGGGTAGAAAACGCCTTGCGCGAAAGTGAGGAGCGCTTCCGCAGTGTGGCCCAATCGGCAAACGATGCCATTATTACAACCAATAGCCAAGGCCTGGTTATTGGCTGGAACCGCGGTGCCGAAAAAATATTTGGCTACACCGGGTCCGAAATTACGAACCAAAAACTTACACTGATCATACCTCAAAGATACGAGAAACTACATCTGCAGGGAATTGAACGGGTTTCATCGGAGGGCGAACACCATGTGATTGGCAAAACAGTTGAATTGTACGGATTGCATAAAAACGGGAACGAATTCCCTATAGAATTGTCGCTGGCCGAATGGAAAAATGCTTCAGGCCTTTTTTTTACAGGCATTATCCGCGATATCAGCGAACGCAAAAATTCGGAAGCAGTAATAATAGAAAGCGGGAAAAGATACCGGGGTTTGCTGATGAACCTCGATGCAGGCGTAGTGGTGCATGCCCCCGATACAAGCATTATCATGAGCAACCCCAGGGCCTCAGTTTTACTTGGTTTGAGCAACGAACAGATGCAAGGTAAACATGCAATCGACCAGGAATGGAAATTTGTATATGAAAATCTCAGTCCTGTTCTTTTAGGAAAATATCCTGTAAATCAGGTTGTAAGCACTAAAAAGCCTTTGCAAAATTTTGTACTTGGGGTTGTTCATCAGGCACCTCAACCTGTTACCTGGCTTGTGGTAAATGGATTTCCAATGTTGGACAATGCAGGCGAATTGACTGAAATACTCATCAGTTTTACTGATATCACCGAAAGAAAGCAGGCTTCGGATGCTTTGCACGCAAGTGAGGAAAAATACCGTGATATTTTTAATACCGTTCAGGATGTTTTTTACCAGACTGACTTAAACGGGACGATCCTTGAAATAAGTCCATCCATTATTCAATTACTCGGATTCGACAGGGAAGAATTGCTGGGTAAAGAGGTTTTCGATCTCTATCCGGATAGAAATGACAGAAATATTTTGCTGAACGAAATAATAAACAGAAAGAGTGAATTAAGGGATTATGAAATAAAGCTTAAAACCAAATCGGATGAAATAAAACATGTTTCGGTAACTGCCGGCCTGATGCTGGATGCCAAAGGGGAACCAATGCGCATAAACGGTGCTTTAAGGGATATTACTGCACGTAAACTGGCTGAGGAAGCCTTTCGGGAAAGCGATACAAATTACCGCGACCTGGTGCAGAAGTTGCCCGATGGCGTGTATAAAAGTACCGAAGACGGCAGGTTTGTTGCAGTAAACCCCGCAATGGCTGCCATGCTCGGGTACGATAATGTGGACGAATTAATGGCCATCGACATTAAGAGACAATTGTATTTCGGGGTGTCAGACCGCGAAATGGCGGAGTTGCACGAAGGAAATGCCGAAATCGGCGTTTACCGGATGAAAAAAAAAGATGGCTCCGAATTGTGGGTTGAAGACCATGGATGGCTGGTATTTGACGAAGATAGAAAAACCATTTTCCACGAAGGTATCATGCGCGATGTTACCGGCCGCAAACGATCGGAAGATCAGCTCCGCTTATCGGAAGAAACATACAGGGGGATGCTGGATAGCATAACAGAAGCAGTTTACATTCAGGATGAGAACGGAAAATTTCTAGATGTTAATTTGGCTGCGCAAGAAATGTATGGTTATGCAAAAGAAGACTTTATAGGACGAACTCCCAAATTTCTATCGGCGCCCGGCAAAAACGATCTGACCAAATTAGGTTTATTTTTCGAAAAAGCTTTCAATGGCGAGCCTCAGGCATTCGAATTCTGGGGCCTGCGTAAGGATGGAACAATCTTTCCCAAAGATGTAAGTAACAGCCTGTGCTATTATTTTGGTAAAAAAGCAATTATTGCTGTAGCCCGCGACATTAGCGAGCGTAAACAATCTGAAGAAGAACTGAAACTATCGAGCCGCGCCATCGACCAGAGCCCTGTAACTGTGATGATAACCGACAAAAATGGTAATATCGAATATACGAACCCGAAATTTACTGAAGTAACAGGTTACACCCTCGAAGAGGTAAAAGGCAAAAACCCTCGGATCCTGCAATCGGGAGAGCAAACGAAAGAGTTTTACACCCAACTGTGGAATACTATTTTGTCGGGAAATGTGTGGCACGGAGAGTTTCACAATATAAGGAAGAACGGAGAATCATTCTGGGAAAGTGCAGCCATTTCGTCTATTACGGATAGTAATGGCGAAGTTGCCTTTTTCCTGGCGGTAAAAGAAGATATTACCGAAAAGAGAAAGATGATAGAAGATTTGATAAAAGCCAAGGATCGCGCCGAAGAGAGCGACCGCCTCAAATCCGCATTCCTGGCCAATATGAGCCACGAAATCCGCACCCCTATGAATGGCATACTTGGCTTTGCCGGCTTGCTGAAAACGCCCAACCTTACAGGCGAGGAACAAGAGGAATACATCGAGATCATTGAATCGAGCGGCGCACGAATGCTTAATATCATCAAGGATATAGTTGATATTTCGAAAATAGAAGCCGGGCTCATGGAAGTCGATAGTGCGGAATCGAATATTAACGAACAGACAGATTATATCTATACCTTCTTTAAACCTGAAGTAGAAGGTAAAGGGATGAAACTCTCGTATAAAAATGGATTAACGGGCAAGGCTGCCTTGATAAAAACCGATCGCGAAAAATTGTATGCCATACTCATCAACCTGGTGAAAAATGCCGTTAAATACAGTGATTCCGGTACCAT
Organism: uncultured Bacteroidales bacterium; assembly: GCA_903917425.1. GTDB lineage: Bacteria > Bacteroidota > Bacteroidia > Bacteroidales > UBA4417 > UBA4417. The sequence continues at coordinate 1,481 of CAIXAQ010000786.1, read as the reverse complement.
TGAATTTGGGTATTACCTTACAGAAGCGCAAGGAGTTGCGCCTTTACTGCAATTTTATGTAAAGGATACCGGTATCGGCATTCCGATAAACAGGCAGCGGGCCATCTTCGATCGTTTTGTGCAGGCTGATATTGCCGATTCAAGGGCTTACCAGGGTGCTGGTCTGGGCTTGTCCATTTCGAGGGCATTTGTCGAAATGCTGGGTGGGAAATTATGGGTCGAAAGTGAAGAGGGAAAAGGTTCCACCTTTTATTTCACCATTCCTTACCTGCTCCCGGCCGAAGAAAAACAACTTGTGGCGGAAAAGCTTGCAGATACTGAGGATAAAAATGCCGTTCGCGACCTCAATATTTTGATCGCTGAGGACGACCAGAATTCAGAAATACTGATGAGTATGGCATTAAAGAAATTTGGCAGGGAGATACTTAAAGTGAAGACAGGGCTTGCTGCTGTTGACTGTTGCCGCATCAATCCCGACCTGGACCTGATCATGATGGATGTGAAAATGCCGGAAATGAACGGGTACGATGCCACGCGCCAGATCAGGAAGTTCAATAAAAAGGTGGTTATCATTGCCCAAACAGCCTATGCGCTCATTCATGAAAAAGAAAATGCGATTGAAGCCGGCTGCAATGATTATATTTCGAAACCAATAAGCGTGGAATTGTTAAGGGGTTTAGTGGAAAAACATTTTGTAAAATAGCAAGTCGGGGCGCGACTTTTAGTCGCACTCCGGCTAACATGAAGTCGCTCCCCAACTTATCTGCCAGATTGATTTAATTCCAAATACTGATACTATGAATTTCGAACCCGGTGGTATATATCATATTTATAACCAGGGCAACCACCACCAGATAATATTTTATAATCGCGAGAATTACCTGTTCTTTTTACGAAAGATCAGAACTCTTATTCAGCCATACGGGAATATCCTTGCATGGTGTTTGATGCCGAATCATTTTCATTTAATGATGGAGGTTACAACAAGTCGGGGCGCGACTCAAAGTCGCATTCCGACTGAACTTACAGATCTAAATCATTCTATTGGAATTTTGCTTGCATCATATACTCGTGCCATCAACATCCAGGAAAATACTAGCGGTTCTCTTTTCAGACAGAAAACTAAAGCTATCTGTTTGAACGAAATTAATGGAATTTCCTCTAATTGGTTCACATCCTTTGGTGCAACTTTTATGAATGTTCAGATTCTGGAGTCCCAATATCTACAGGTTTGCTTCAACTATATACATGCAAATCCGGTTAAATCAGCCCTTGTTGAAAATCCTGAAGATTGGGAATTTTCATCATATGCCGATCTGAAAGAATCCCGTAATGGTAATCTTGTTGATAAGAAAAGAGTGATTGAATTGGGATTGGTTATTTAACTCAAGTCGGGGTGCGACTCTACAAGTCGGGGCGCGACTATACAAGTCGGGGCGCGACTCAAAGTCGCACTCCGACTGTAACCCTGTCATTTGTAT
>CAIXAQ010000785.1 GCA_903917425.1 uncultured Bacteroidales bacterium | reverse complement strand
CAATAGTTCTTTTTTCGAATAAAACTCCCCAATCTTTTTCTTCAAAATGATCGGGAAAGCCTAAAATTTGTATGAAATCGTTGCCTGTACCGGCTGGGACTATACCTAAGGTTATCCCTTTTTCATGCAAAAGTGCTGAAGCAATTTCATTAAACGTTCCGTCACCGCCAACACCAATAATGTATTTCGAACCATTGGCAGCATAATGCCTGGCTAATTCGGCAGCATGACCAGGTTTTTCTGAAAATACAACTACCGCATTTACAGCATATTTATGAATCATTGCCTCTATTCCGGGCTTCAATAATTTTGCATGCCCATTGCCGGCAGATGGATTGATAATAAATACCCATTCCTTATTTTCAATTTTCTCCATTGATCGATATTTTGTGATTCTTTAAACACACAGGACTAAAACTTCCTGATTTTAGGGCTTTTTTTATTTCCGTTATGATCTCGTCGTCGGTCTTTATTTTCAGATCGGCGGAACTTATGGGGTTATTAATAACAACGCTGATTTTAGCTCTGAAGTCGATGTGAAACCTGTTTTTAGGTTTTAAAGAATAGAAACCATTGAGCGTAACAGGTAGTATGTAAGCATCCGAAGCCCTCAAAATATAAATAAAACCTCTGAAAAAGCTATTCATGCTTCCGTTAAGTGTTCTTGTACCTTCCGGAAATATCGCAATAGTTTTATGTTGTGATTTCCTGATGATCTCTTCCAGCATTCGTTTGGTATTCTTAAATGTAGGCTCCTTCATAGGCATATAGTCCATTATTTTCAGAATCTGGTTGAAAACAGGCACTTTTAATAGGCGCTCATGGCCAAACCAGGCTACGTCAGGGTAAAACGACATAATGGCCATGATATCGAATAAACTTGCATGATTCGAAACGATAATATATCTCTTGTTTTTGGAATAATTTTCAATACCATAAATTCTTAATCTTTTTCCTAAAATCCAAAATACCGATTTGGCCCATAAGCGTATAAGGTATTTTACAATTTTTCTGAACCGGAGATAGGCAAACGGCAGAATAATAAGTACCATTATTGCAGTATGAAAATAAAGTACTGCAAATGCCAGAATTGTTATGAAGTTATAAATCCGGTTTCTCATGGCTTAATATTGGATGCAAGATACATTATTTTAAATTTAGTACGCTGAATATAAAAATTTGAGGTTCTAAAATTCTTTATATTTGTGAAAAAATAGCATCAAGTTTATACAAGCATTGCCCTTCTATATTTTACATCAAACTGACATACATGAATTTAAGAATTGTTTCTTTAATAGGTTATACTATAGCCGTAATCGCAGCAGTATATCTTTGGGAAGTAAATTGTATTTTTTCAAATAATCCAATTACAATTACCATCCAGATTTGTTCGGTTGGACTCATGATTTGGGCTAGGATTACGTTTGGTCGCCGAAGTTTTCATGCAGCAGCAAATACTACAGAAGGTGAACTTGTGACAAGTGGCCCCTATCGTTGGCTTCGACATCCGGTATATGCCTCTATCATTTATTTCTTTTTGGCTTGTTTGATACCTTACCCGTTTATAAAGACATTTGTAGGAATTTTCCTGATATGCGGAGGGCTATTCGTTAGAATGATCATAGAAGAAAAATTCTTGCTGGTTGCGTATGCTGAGTATGCAGATTATTCTAAACGAACAAAAAGAGTAATTCCGTTTCTATTTTAGTAAACTTTATAAAAATCAATAATCCGTTAATAATTTTCAAATTATTGAATATCATAAAGATGCGTAATTAGGTCTTTGTATCATTGGACGTTAATATCTGCTTTTAAAATCTTCACATCCTTGCGATAAACAGAAAATTAGCGGAGATTTATGCTCAGAAAATCTATCTGTATAGCCATATTTTGTACAATAGCTTGGTTTTTCCGGAAAATATTCGGGGTGTAGCACCGGCCTTACAGAAATATACAACAGATTTTGAATTATGTAAACGGTGCAGGCACCTGCGCTGTATAACTACAGTTTCACAAGGTGTCAGGATGTGATATCCCCTAGCTTTCAAGTCTTGTTACAGTATAAAGGTCCAGGTTATACTTGACTTTTTGGTTGCGTCATGACAAAAGTACAAAATCAAAATCCTGTTGGAGAATTTCTATTCAGATAGTATGTCTTTTGCGCATCAAAATAGAATGATGGGATTATTAATCATTATATCCGTATATAATTGTTTTTAGCTAACTTGCAGGTCATTATCGTACTGTCAGGCTTATCATTTGGAGTTAAATGAAGGAACCTATAGCCAACTCTCGTGTTGGAAAGGTTAATTTGAAGACTTCCTGAACATCAATGAAGCAAGTACCTGCTAGTTTAGACGATTTTTGACCTTATTAAAATCCAATGAAAGCAACTACCGACATATTAAATCTTATTCCTCCGGATATTGTTAAATTCATACTGGTAACTTTATTTTCCCTCCTGATCGGGCTGGAACAACGACGACGCCATATTGAAGATGAAACAGAAAGCCTTTTCGGGACCGATCGCACTTTCACCCTTATTGGGATTCTAGGTTATATCCTTTATATTATCAGCCCTCAAAACTTAACGCCTTTTTTGGGTGGTGGATTTGTAATAGCTGCCTGGCTGGCAGTGTATTATTATCAGAAAATACAGATAAAGAAGAAATTTGGTTTTACGTCACTGGTTACAGCCGTTATCACGTATTGCTTTGCCCCTTTGATCTATACCCAACCCGACTGGCTCGTCATTCTAATAATTGTTATCGTACTGGTAATCACCGAAATCAAAGAAACACTCTTTGAGTTTTCAAAGAAATTCGATAACCAGGAATTTATAACACTTGCTAAGTTCTTGGTGATCGCCTGGGTAATTCTTCCTTTACTGCCGGATACTCCCATCTCTGCCGAAATCAATATTTCCCCGTATAAGTTCTGGCTTGCAATCGTGGCTGTGTCCTGTATTTCCTATTTCAGTTACCTGCTCAAAAAATTTATATTCCCCGATTCGGGCCTTATTCTTACCGGAATTTTAGGAGGTATGTACAGCAGCACTGCCACCACCATTATCCTTGCCCGGAAAAGCAAGAATATGCCTGAAAGCAATAAAGTATCGGCGGCAATCCTGCTTGCAACAACCATGATGTACCTGAGGATATTTTTGCTGGCCTTGTTTTTCAACCAGGAAATTGCATTGAAACTTCTGCCTTCATTTGTCGTATTCATTATAGCTTCATCGCTTCTTGCCTTTTACTTTTTGAAGTTTCAACAAACTAAACAACGGCAAAAGGTTGATTCACACACTTTCGAACCAACCAACAATCCGCTCGAATTTAAAACTGCCTTGGTGTTTGCAGCTCTATTTATTTTCTTTGGAATAATCACAGGATTTATAAATAAGATGTATGGAACAGGCGGATTAAATGTGTTATCTTTTATAGTTGGTGTAACCGATATCGATCCATTTATCTTAAACCTCTTTCAAAGCAAATGGAATATTGACAGTACAGCCCTGGTGATGGCTGTGCTTAATGCAATCACGAGCAATAACCTGCTGAAGATGATTTATGGCCTTTCATTTGGCGACAAATTGATTCACAGGCAATTAATAATCGGGTTCGGCATACTGATATTTCTTGGGCTTATCCTGTCATTTGCCATTCATTTTTAATAAACCTGATTAACGAAAACAGAACAGGCAGGTACAGCGGAACCGAATATTTGCACACTAAAGGTTAAAATTTTTCTGCCTGTTTCGAATCCTGATGATAAACTTTTTGTCATGTTTTATCTGGTGGTCAGTATCATAGCTTTAAATGAAGGCATTGAAGTGCGGTTTTTGTAAAACAATTCTAAAATAGATATTCTTCAGAGAGTGATTGTTTAGAACTGTATGCTGAAACAAAAAAAGGCCTCCATCTCTGAAAGCCTTGATTTTATTGGTAATCCCTTGATTTTGAGTGGAGCGGAAAACGAGATTCGAACTCGCGACCCTCAGCTTGGGAAGCTGATGCTCTACCAACTGAGCTACTTCCGCTTAAACTGCCACAAATGTAATAAATGATTGCAGTTTAATAAAATATTTTTTTAGGAATAACTATTCTGTCCCCTTAACCGTTTATACTTACGCCAGGAAGGAAAAACTAGGGCTATTCTAAGAATAATATCTATTTCATGTGTTGCATCCAGAATTTTTAGACTATTAGACTGATAGGTTGTCAGGTTTTTAGGCTTTAAGATAATTAGAATATGGCATTTTGATGAATAGGGTTGTGGATTGAAACTCTGAAACATGAAACGCTGAAACGAGAAACTCTTAATTATAGATGGAATATTTCACCAGCCGTATCAAAATCAATATAAAAATCGGCCTGACTTTTAAGCGATTGCACAGCTTTATGCTCATATTCAAGCACTTCCCGTCTGAAATCGTCCAACACTTCCTTATGCGTCGAACTTTGCTCTTCCCATGTATCCTCGTAAGTAAGTTCAATAAATACCCGCAAATCACTCTGGTTTATCTGGATTGAATATAATCCTTCGATGATGAGCACTTCAATGCCTTTGAAATCCGTATGAAGTCGGTCAACATTTTGTGTAAACAGGTCAACCAAAGGCAGAACTGATTTTCGATCCTGGCAGAAATCTTCAATGTTTTCATTAACAGATTTCCAATCGTACTCTTCATAACCTATTTTCCCCAGGCCGACTCTTTTTCGCCATTCTATACGTTCCCTGGGCGGAATGTGGTAATAGTTGTCCATGTGCAGGAGTTTGACACTTATACCTTCTTCAATAAGTTGGCGCCCCAATTCATGTGCAATTTCACATTTCCCTGTACCCACTTCGCCTGAAATAGTAACGATATATTTTGGTTTTCGATCGCGGATTACCCGCTCGTGCAAGGTTAGAGCGGCTGCGGTATGTTTTTTCTCGATGGTTACAACGTCGTTGATCATATTTTTATTCGTTTATTCCATTTTCATTCTCCATTTCGTTCCATCAATCGGATGCTTATATTTGCACGCAAACTGACGGACAAAATTACACTGAAATTCCGGATTCCAGGCTTGCAGTTTCGTATGCAGGCTTTACCAGCTTGGGTTAGTGCTATTTTCCCTTTTCCATTTAATTCGGGTCGATTTTCCATTTAGAAATATAAATGATGCATTTTTCCAAAGATATTAAATTACTTTT
>CAIXAQ010000784.1 GCA_903917425.1 uncultured Bacteroidales bacterium | reverse complement strand
TCACCTGTAAAAATTAATAATAAACATTATAGCAACCTCAGTCATGAAATGATCGAAGACACTATAATTATTAAAAATGAACTAATTTCAAACGTAATTAAAAAGAAAGGTACTATCGAAAATTCAAGAAACAATCAAATTATTCTGAGTGATACATCAATAATAAAGAGCAATTCTCATTTTAGAAAAGCTGATTCTAATACATATATTAGCGAGCAAGTTGTTAAAAATTATATAAATTCATCACATAATAGAGAAATAATTGCATTAATTGGTGTTGTATTATTTTTAATCATTAATACATTAATTTCCTTAGCCCTGGTCCGCATATTGTTAGATAGATTGATAACAGATGTATTCGGGGAATATTCATCTGAATATCTAGATCCAGATATCGATTCACATTAAGTTTTGATTACAATGATTCAGTTACAGTTTTATCAGAAATAATCAGTTGCCCCACAATAGCAAGCAACAAAACAATTAACGTCTGAAAAATAAGCATCAGCGGGTAGAGAATGAAAGGCCTGTCAGGTGCAAACAGGAAGTTTGTTTCATACCTCAGGATATCATCGGTATCTATTTGAAACCTATATTTTGATGAGATTTTTCTTTCTTTTTTTGTAATATTTTCCTGAAAGGTTTTATATTTAATAAGGCTTTCAACATCACCGGCACTAATAAGCAGTTTACTAATTGTTTCCAGTACTGTATCACATGAAATTATTGCATTACTGATTGCTAGTTCATTACTATTAAGTGGAATAGCTATTGAATCCGTATAATTATCAATTGTAAGATTCAGTGTATCAAGTTGGTGAAGCTTAACCTTATTCAAATTCCGCAACTTCATCTCTTTTGATAGGATTGAATCAACATGCTGGAGCGATTGAATTTTATTGTTGTAGGTTTGGACAAATATTTTGATTATTCGCTCTTTGGAACTCTCAATTTTTGTTCTGAATTTAACTTTATCATTATAAGCAAGCGATGATTTCAGTTGCTGGCCAGGTATCATTGAAAATGCGACAATATTGGATGATTGTGCCGAAAGAAGCTTATTTCTGTAACCTTCCCATTCCCCTTTAACCATCAGCAGGCTGTCTTTATCATTACTAAATATATAATTTTCAAAAACCGAACTTCTCTTGATATAGCCATCTACAACCAGTGGATGAGCAATAAATCCGAGGCTAACAGTAAAATTAAATGAATAGATAATAACCAACAGGGTCTTACCGTAAAGAGTAGAGCTTTTTTTATAGATATAATAGGGAGAGTGTTGTCGTATTTCGGCAAAAACGAAAACAAATAAAAGTATCATTACTAATGGGATACCAATGATAATAATAAGTTTGTCGATGTTAAGCTGGTTTTTCAGGATTTCCTCGCTTGCAATCAGGATGAACCATGCCGTAGCAATTGAAACAATAATCCGGGGAAGAAACAGGCTCAGTTTTGTACCCTGTTGAACTGTGTGAACAATCATCCCCAAAGTGAAAAATCCAAATGCAGCAATTAGAAACCAGATTGAATTTTCATAACTATTAGTAAGCCAGTAAATAAAGACACCAAGGTATAAGCATGCGGCAATACTATGAGAGATTAAGGGAATTAATACAGAGGTTGCTTTCAACTTCATAGCTTTAACAACGGCATGTTTTGCAAGTAACGCTTTCTGTATATCTTCAAATCGTTCGTTGTCAATGTCGAATTCTTTATCGAAGGCAGCAAGATCCCTGAGCTCTTCTTCGGGTGTTAAGAACCATTTTCCTTCATCCATACAATAACCGGGAATCCAGTCTTCAATCTTTTTACCCAGGATTTCATCCAGAAATATATTGTATGTGATGTTCAGGTCGTTCTTTTTCTCGATATGCTGAGCACTATCCAGGTAGTCTTTCACATCTTCATAAAAAGAGTATTTTTTGCGGATAAGGTCATAAACTTCGCAATGGCTTAGCTTATCGCGGGTATAAGTTGCTAATTTGAGGCTATATTTGTTGATGTCACTGTCGCGATTATTCAAATCATCAAAAAAACAAAGAAGCAACTCATAATAAGTGTGACCAGCAGAACACCCTGGCAATTCGAGCATTAACTTGTTATTTATCACATCTCCATAATGCAGACGATATCCGTCAAGATTGCCTCTGGCTTTAAGAACTCCATTAGGCTCTTTTATGTTCAATAAAGTATATCCCGTTTTTTGGGGATCATCAATCGGGATATATAGCAAAACCTGGCTTTGATGAGGGCTTACCGGATGGTCTTTAATATATGTTTCAAAATAAAACTTAATCCCATGATGAGTTAGTTGAACAAGAATATTTCTACCATTGTCTTTGTCAGAGCAGTTACTAAACCATTGAAAAGGCGAACTAAACTTGCCTGCATTTGAAGGCGAAACGCTGATATTTTGGTAATATAAGCCCATTAGTTGTTGTTCTTACCTAAAAAGTTATTAATATTAATTTGAAAGATTTTCAAGTCAGGTTTAATGATTTTTTCTTTTTCAAGAATTTCTTTTCTTTTATTATATCTGTCTTCTAATATGCAC
>CAIXAQ010000783.1 GCA_903917425.1 uncultured Bacteroidales bacterium | reverse complement strand
GGCTCGCCATGTTGCGTTTCGCGCTGGCGGAGGTAATCGTCGAACATTTTTTTCCAGGCATGGCTGTGAACCAAAGCTGTCTGGGTTATCACACCGTCAAGGTCGAAAATTACGGCTTCAAAAAGGTATTTAGAGGGCATTGGGGGGAGATTTAAAACAAATTATTGGTCATTCGGTGGTCATTCAATGGTCATTCAGTGGTCATTCAGTGGTCATTCTATGGCTGATTGCCGACAAATATATAATTTACAATAAGTCACTTACAAATCTAACTTACTTATAACTCATATTTTATAACTCATATTTCAATTCATTTTCATCCAGCTAAAACCATAAGGTTCGATATTCCCTGGCAAAATGTTGTCAAAAACATCCTCACTATTCCAGGCGAATGCAGGCAAAATTATGTCTTTGGACTGAGCGGTCATATTATGAATAATCAACCATTTCTCCTTTTCGTAGGATCGAATAAATGAAAGCAATTCCCCATTTTCGGCTCCGGGAAGAGTAATAAATTCAATGCTTCCGCGCCCAAAGGTTTTATGCTGATTGCGGATGTGAAGCATCAGTTTAAGCTTGTTGTAAATTTTGCTGCTGAGGCTATCAGGGTTAGCGAGATTTTGGGAGAGTTCTTCCCAGTTTATTTTTCCGCGGCACAAAAACCGGGTGTCATCTTTGCCTGTAAGGCTTATCATTTCGTTGTAATAAGCTTCGTCATTCAGCTTTCCGAATTCGTCGCCGTAATAAATAACCGGTGTTCCGGGCAAAGTTAAAATAATTGAAAAAGCAAGCAGTATGCGGCGTTCGTCGCGTTGCATCAGTTCCGAAAGCCGGGCCGAAATCCCTTCACCCAGGCGGAAATTCCATTCGGGTTGGAGGCAGTATTGCTGATGTATGTATTTTCTTTCTTCTTCGGTCACATAAACCAATTCGAGGCTCAATTCGTCGTGGCAGCGAAGGAAGGTGAACCATTGCCCGCTTTCGGGCAGTTCGGGTGTAAATTCACCGGACAAGGTTTCTTCGATAGGTTTGCCGCTATGCATGGCAATAGATTTGAAAATGCGCGGCATCAGCGGAAAATGGTAGGCAGCCTGGCACTCATCGCCGCTACCCATGTATTCAACAACTTTCGCCGGCTGCTGGCAGGCTTCGGCCAGTAATAAACTGCCTGGAGCCACATAATCGAGTATGGCTCTGAAAAACTTCACCACCAGGTGTGTTTTGGTTAAGTTTTCGCATTCGGTGCCTTCTTCTTTCCAGATATAGGGAGTAGCATCCGCCCTGAATCCATCCACTCCTGCATTTTGCCAGAAAAGCAGCACTTTGGAGATTTCTATCAGGACCTGGGGATTCCGGTAATTGAGGTCGGGCTGGAAATTGAAAAAACGATGAAAATAGTATTGATCTCCCTTTTTCTCCCAGTTTGACGATTCAATTCCTTTAAAAATGATACGGGCATCCTGATACAGAGTTGTATCATCGGACCAGATATAATAATCCCTGAACGGATTTTCTTTTGATTTGGATGCTTCAACGAACCAGGGATGCTCGTCGGAGGTATGATTCATTGATATATCAAAAATTACTTTTATTCCTTTCTGATGCGCATCATCCAGGAAATGCCTGAAAATCTGCTGATCGCAGTTTTTTCCTGTTTTATCTAATAATTCCGCCCTTATTTTGGTATAATCGCTTATATCGAACCCGGCATCGCGCATGGGCGATTCAAGAACTGGTAAAAGCCAGATGCAGTTCACACCAAGATCGTGGAGATAGTCGAGTTTTTGGGTTAAACCGGCAAAATCGGTATTAAACAGGTCGGCGTATAGTGAATATACAACAGCGTCTTTGTACCAGTCAACCTGCTCATTTACGGGTTTTTTATCGTTTTGGCCGGCTTCAAAGGTCAGTAAATAATTCTCTAAACTTTGGGTTGAGATACCCGGATAGAGATTCTTCCAGATATCAATTAACAGATCACGTTGTTGCATAACGGATTCAGGTTACGAAAGGGACAAAGTATGGATTCTGGTCTTGCAGAGTGGCAAGCACCGGACACAGTTATATCAAAGCCTTGCTTTTTGAGAACAAGGCACCGATTGGTCTGACGGGCAGAAATAAGAACTTTGGGTGCGGGAAATAAGAAAAAAAAGGCTGTCTCAATAGCAGTACTTCGTTCATTATTCAGCTTATATTAAGTTTGACAGGCATGGTAGCCGGGTTTCACTTGTTTAGCCGAAGTCCGAAATGACTTCTGAGACAGCCTCTTCAAAGAGTATTATCCTACAAAACTACTTTTTAGCAGCAATGGTGTAGGTGAGAGCAGTAATATTAGCTGTTACTGTGTATTTTCCTGCAGTGGCAGGAGTAGGAATATTTGCATTGTCAGGAGCACCAACGGCACGGTAAGCCAAAACGCCGCTTGCAGGTACAGCACCGGCAACAGTACCGTAGAGTGGTTCCCATGCACCTAATGTAACAATGAATTTAATGCTTTTGGCTGCGCCCAAATCGGTAGTAATGGTATAGATTCCACCAGCTCCGCCCATCATAGGAAGTGCAGCAGTGTTATCCCAACCAGCAGAACAACCGTCGCCTAACATATAGAGTGCAGGAGCAATGGTATATTTCAGCGTGGTGGTGTTAATAGTTACAACATAAGCACCTGTAGTGGCAGGAGTCGGGATGTTTGAAGGATCAGGATCGTTTTCGGTAGCACGGTAAACGAGGTCTCCGCCTGTGTTTGTTCCCGTGGCATTAGTTCCGTACATAGGAGCCCATGCGCCTAAATTTTTGATGAACTTGATGCTTTTTGCAGCAGTAAGAGTTGTGGTAATGTAATAAACTCCTGCACTTGCTTTTGTCATTGGAAGCGCTTTGGTATTATCCCATTGTGCGGTACAACCGTCGCCTAACATAAACATTTCGGGAGCAGCACCTGCAGGATTAACCGTTAAGGTATATTTCTCGGTAACCGCATCAATTTTAAGAACAAAGTCGTAAGTACCATCAACCGTAGGAACAAAGTTTCCATCGGCATTGGTGGTAAATTTGGCAGCGGAGATACCGGCCATAGTAACATCATTGTATCCGATGCTCTTTTTGGTCCAGTCTTGTCCTTGTCTGATTTTGAATGAGCCTAAGGTTGTTACAGTAACCTGGTTGTATTTCCACGTATAAGTGGTAACGTTTTCAACAACAGGTTTGCTTACCATAACGGTTAAGTCCCAGTTATGCTGAACGCCATTTACCATTAATCCGTTTCCAACCAGACCTAATTCGAAATTGGTATAATCGATCAGGTTAAGATCACCGGTTTTTGTAGCTGTTGCAACTGTTGCTGCACCAAGTGTCCAAACCATTTTAACCGTGTATTTGCCAGGTGTGGCATTGGTGATGTTAGCTCCGCCAGGAACAAGGGCATCAATAGTACCACCATAATTGGTGTTAGCCCTGATGCCTTTTACGCCTCCGCCTAAGTCGAAGTTATCGTCGAGGATCACTTTCCATCCCTGTGAATAGCGGAATTTGAAGTCAGCTTTGGTCAAAACCATATCCGTAGCTTCAAAAGTCATGGTGTTAAGGTCGAATCCTTTTACAGGTAAAGGAGTGCTTCCGCCCCATCCACCTGGAGTAGCTGCGCCAATAACGCCCCATGCTACAGGAAGAACAGCCATTTTCTTGAGTTCTTTGTCAAGAACAATATGGTATAAACCATCTTTAGGAACGGTAAATGCAGTTGCACTTACAGCGTATGAGCCACGCCAGAAATCAACTTTTGGTTCATCCGTAGTACGGGCAACCGAGTCAACTACCTTGAAATCGGTACCAGGACCGTAAACAGTTGGTACACCTCCAACAACATCAACGATGTTGAATCCGGCTGTACCGGCTTTAACAGCAACATAAAGTTCAACAAGTTGAGCCCGATCAGTCTGAGTAACTTCGTTACGGGTTACTTTTAACAAACCTTTTACGTTATAATCAGTAAGTGCGGTTCCGGCACCTTTTACATACAAACCATCCTCAATAACTACAGGAGGTGTTGTAGGTGTATCATCTTTACACGATGTAATGAATAATGTTAATGCTGCCATCAGCGCAAAGCTAAGTCTGAGCATCATTCGGAATGGATTTGTTTTCATTTTTGGATTTGGGTTTAAGTGATTAAGTTATTGACAAAAGTAATGATTATTTTAATTAGTTTGCCAGGTTGGGGTTGGCATCAATTGCCCATTGAGGTATCGGGAAGGTTTTGCGATCAGCAGCTGAAGCGGTTTTTTCCCACCATGCCTTATTGAATTCACCAAAACGGATCAGATCCTGGCGACGATGAGCTTCCCAGAACATTTCGCGGCCACGCTCAGCTAACAGTTGAGCTAATGTAGTTCCTGTCCATGCAGTTACACCTGCACGTGTGCGGATTCTGTTAACATATTCATCACCATTTTTATTCTGACGAATCATCGCTTCGGCTTTCATCAAAAGTATATCAGCATAGCGGAAGACAGGGAAGTCGTTGCTGAGATTATCTTTTGCACCTAATTTAATTTCAAATTTGGCAACACGTGCACCACTGAGACGAATTTGTACCGCAGTGTAAGATGCATCCATCTGCAAAGCAGGAATAAAAGGATTTAGCACCAAAGGAGCACCTTCAGCACCAGGATCAATCAGATCAGCGCCACTGGAAGATTTTTGTTGTCCAACAAGGAAGCCTTTTTTGCGCGCATCATTGTCTTCATAAGATTTGTAATGTGCTTCCGTTGCGGCAAAACCATTCCATGGACCGGCGGTCATATCGAAGGTTTGATTGCTGTTGTAATGTAAGGTGCGCATATGCAGGTTATTGCCTTTGTATGTTTCTTCATCGTAAGGGATCAGCCAGATGATTTCGGGTGAGCCTTCATTAGCTGTAACAAAAGGAGCCAATGCATTGGCTTGTAGTGAATACTGGTTAAGAGCTATTACGCTGTCGCAGTATTGTTCCGCTTTAGCCCATTGAGCAGTACCGGTGTAAACTTCGGCATTCAGATACAACTTGGCTAACAATGAGAACGCCATTCCCTTGGTGACTGCAGTTTTGGAAGTACTGTAAGGAACTAAAGGATAACTTTCTTCTATTTCCTTAACAATATTGCCGAAAATGGTAGCGCGTGGGGTCTTAAGAGGTTGCTGTTCGGCATTAAGGAAAGAGGTAACATAAGGCACATCCTTATAGTTATCGATGAGCAGGTAATAATAATAGGCTCTCAGAATTTTTGTTTTAGCAATAGCTGCAGCAACTATTG
>CAIXAQ010000782.1 GCA_903917425.1 uncultured Bacteroidales bacterium | reverse complement strand
GTCAGAAGACAGAAGACGGAAGTTGGAATTCAGAATTCAGAATTCAGAAGTCAGAAGTCTAAAGACGGAAGACGGAAGACGGAAGATCCTCCATCCTCCATCCTCCATCCTCCATCCTCCATCCGCCATCCGCCATCCGCCATCCGACATCCGCCATCCGCAATCCGCCATCCGCCATCCGCCATCCGCAATCCGCAATCCGCAATCCGACATCCGACATCCAACATCCGCCATTCAACTTCCCACATCCCACATCCCACATCCCACATCCGCCATATTTATTTGCCTCCAAAATACCAATAGATCTATATATATACTATTTTCGCATGTATTCAGCTATTGATATATATCAATAAAAACAAGTAAAATTACTTTTGCTACGCGTAAATATATCATCACTGTTTATATGCATATGACTAAATATAGTAACACTTTTGCTGTGTTAATTAATTCACAACGAAAGTTAATATTCTTACCCGCGAAGACCCTAATAAATAAATATAAACAAAACAAAACCAACTAATTATGAAAAAAAATCTGTTTTTTATCGGAATTAGCCTTCTCTTTATCGGAGGCAGTATTCTCTCGTCCTGTACCAAAGAAGGCCCTCCGGGTATTGCCGGCACCAATGGCACCAATGGTACCAATGGTACAAATGGCACCAACGGCGTTGATGGAAGTACAAAATGTACCGAATGTCACAACCCTGCTACTGTTGAATTGGCAGCTACCCAGTTTGAATTTTCGAAACACAGCTACGGTGAAGCTGCATTTGAAGAATCAGGCAACGTAAGTTGTACTCCTTGCCATGCTTCAGAAGCCTTCCTTTATGTTTGTAAAAATAATATTCCGTCCACTTTCAAAGCAACCAACGGAGTTTATGCCAATGAGTATGCAACTATCGCAACGGCATCAATCGGCGAAATCACCTGCGTAACCTGCCACAGCAGTTTGCATACTACCTACGGTAAAGCCGATTTATCTCCTTTAACTACGGTTAAACCAGTTTCCATGACCATGTGGGCCGGAGCAAAAGAAATCAACCTCACCCAGGATGGCGGCAGAAGTAACTTATGCGTGAAATGCCATCAGCCACGTCCATTCACCAGGTCAAATACCACAGATAAAAATGTACTTGATTATGCCGGCTTAGTAAGCAATCCGACTGCAGTTTTCTACGATGCTGCCCAGGCTAACACTTTGAACGTGTTGAAACCTAGTTACAGGACACATACCCATTACGGTACAGTAGGTGCGGTATTTGCAGGTAAAGGCGGCGTTGAATTTACCGGCGCAACATCTTATACCAGTTCGACTCACTCACTTGTAGCTTCCTGCCAGGATTGCCACATGACCACCCAGAATAACAGGGCAGGCGGACATACGTTTAATGCTGCAGGAAATTTTGCAGGTTGTAACCAAACAGGTTGCCATCCAGATCCAGTAACTTCAGGCTCAGCCTCCTTATGGGTTGCTCCTCGTACCGAAGTTAAGAAAGAACTTGATGACCTGGCTGCAAAACTTAAAGTTGCCGGCATTGAAATTATGAACAGGAATCCTGATGCTACAACCAATTTATGGGCTGCTAACACAACCAACCATTATGATGGTTACCTGAACATCTACGATCCTATCAACAATCCTAACGGTTTGACAAACAATCCTGGTGGCACATTTAAAAATCCATCAACATCAGGTTTTTCAGCCGCTCAAATCGTTATAAACAATGGTTTGCCTGCAATTACTCTGACCAATGCACAAATGGGCTCTCTCATCAACTTCCAGTTGTGCCTCAGGGAATATAGTCTGGGAATTCACAACTACAAATATACCACTGCATTGCTGAAGAATTCACTTGCCATATTGCCATAATTTCTGTGTTTCAGTGTTCCTGAACCGGAATACTGACAGAATATGAATATCACATCAGAAGACCTCCGGAAGTTTTTCACCGGAGGTCTTCGCTTTTTACAGGAATAGCAATAGGTTTGGCCCAAATTTGCAAGATGCATAAATGATCGGATTTTGTTAAAAGTTGCTCGAAAAGGCCTGGAGTTAACATTTTTTAACAGGAATAGCGAGGGTTCGAACAATGCCTGTTTTTACTTTTGCACATCCAAATTATATACGAGCAATGTTAGAAAACAACATTAGTGAATTAAACGAGAAGATTCAGCGTGAGAGTGCATTTGTCGACATGCTTACCATGGAAATGCACAGGGTAATTGTTGGTCAGAAACAGATGATTGAACGCCTCATCATTGGCTTACTCTCCAACGGGCATATATTACTTGAAGGCATGCCAGGACTTGCTAAAACACTTGCAATAAAATCGCTGGCCAATTCCATTGATTTAAGCTTCAGCCGTATTCAGTTCACTCCCGATCTGCTTCCGGCCGATGTGGTTGGTACCATGATTTATAGCCCGCGCAACGAGGAGTTTCATGTCCGCAAGGGACCGGTTTTTGCTAATCTTATTCTTGCCGACGAAATTAACCGTTCACCGGCCAAGGTTCAGAGTGCCCTGCTGGAAGCGATGCAGGAAAAACAAGTCACCATTGGCGACAAGACCTATCCCCTACCCGACCCTTTCCTGGTACTTGCTACTCAAAATCCGATTGAACAGGAAGGGACTTACCCCTTGCCGGAAGCGCAGGTCGACAGGTTTATGCTCAAACTGGTGATCACTTACCCTACGAAACAGGAAGAAAAAGTTATACTTCGTCAGAACATAAACAATGATGTTTTTTCGACGCGTAAAATTCTGAAACCTGCCGATATTCAGCGTGCCCGCGAAATAGTAAAAGAAGTGTACCTCGACGAAAAAATCGAAAATTATATCACTGATATCGTATTTGCCAGCAGGTTCCCGGCAGACTATAACCTTAAAAAATACAAGGATCTGATCCGTTACGGAGCTTCGCCCAGGGCAAGTATATTCCTGGCTATGGCAGCTAAAGCACTGGCATTTATCAAACGCCGTGGTTATGTTATCCCTGAGGATGTGAGAGCAGTGGCACACGATGTATTGCGTCACCGTATTGGTCTTACTTACGAAGCAGAAGCCGAGAATATTACCACGGAGGATATTATCAATGAAATTCTCAATTCCGTTGAAGTGCCATAGACCGGAAGGCATATGGATTTTACACTAAAAAGATAATTTACGCACCAGGATGTTTGATTTACGACTTCCGATTTTTGAATAAGACCAGATTTGCAAAAAATCAAAATTCAAAAACAAAAATTCAAAATTCAAAAAACACAAATTATCTCTATCAAAGTATTTCAGCATTTCAATCCTTAACATAACAGCGAAAACCAGTGGAACCCTCTGAGATTCTTAAGAAAGTCAGGCGTATAGAGATCAAGACCAGGGGCTTGTCGCGGAACATATTTTCGGGACATTATCACTCTGCTTTCAAAGGCCGTGGTATGACTTTCAGCGAAGTTCGCGAATACCAGTTCGGGGACGACATCCGAAATATCGACTGGAACGTGACGGCTCGTTTCAACACTCCTTTCCTTAAAATTTTTGATGAGGAACGCGAGTTGATGGTCATGTTGCTGATCGATGTGAGTGGTTCCAACGAATTTGGCACACAGGGTTCTTTCAAGGAAGACCTCATGACCGAAATAGCTGCTGTGCTTGCATTTTCTGCCATACAAAACAACGATAAAGTTGGAGTAATCTTTTTCAGTGATAAAATTGAGAAGTTTATCCCGCCTAAAAAAGGCACTTCACATATTTTAAGGATTATACGCGAACTTATTGATTTCAAACCGGAAAGCCAGGGTACCGATTTATCGGAAGCCTTGCGCTACCTGACCAATGCCATCAAAAAACGTTGCACAGCCTTTATTATATCCGACTTCATGGATCATAACTTTGAACCCGCTATAAAAATTGCTTCCGGGCGACACGATCTGGTGGCTATTAGGGTTTACGATGCAAGGGAAACCGAAATTCCTTCCATCGGAATGATTGAAGTGTATGATAAGGAATCGGCGGGAAGGGTTTGGGTTGACACAGCGAGTAAAAAAGTACGCGATAATTACAGCCTCTGGTGGAAAAATCACGAAAAAACTATTGATGGGATTTTTAAAAGATCCGGTATAGATACCACCGGTATTGTTACAGGACAGGATTTTGTAAAACCATTGATGAAACTATTCACACAACGCGAAATGCGGCAATGAGGATGACTATGAATATAAACTTCAGGCACATTTTCATATCAGGGCTAATACTTATCGTCGTTGCTTTTAACCCAGCAAAGGCTGACCCGCAAAAAGCCGTTCTGAGCCTCGACACTTCCTCGATAAGAATAGGAGAGCGGGTTCAACTCAGGCTAAATGCGACGCTTCCAAAAACGGCAAGCATTTTTTGGCCTGTCATTTCGGATACCTTAAGCGGAAAAGTAGAAGTATCGGCCAAGTCAAAGGTTGACACAAATGCCACCAGCCGAAAAGATTTTGTTACCTACAGCCAGAATATCATAATCACATCTTTCGACACCGGGTTCCATTACATACCGGCTTTCACGATACAATACGCATACAGTGGCGATACAACCAGGCATGAACTTCTTTCGGAAAGCGTTTATTTAAAAGTAAGGGCTGTTGAAGTTGACACCACGCGCGCCATCCGCGACATAAGAGGCCCTATTCAAGCCCCGCTTACTTTTGCCGAATTGGTTCCTTACCTCGCTGCTCTGGCAATTATTGCATTGATCATTGGGCTGATATGGTACTATTTATGGCGTAAACGGATGAACAAACCGCTTTTCCCGGTGATGACCCGACCACTGGGCCCCCCCTGGGAAATCGCCTTACAAAACCTTGTTTTGCTGGAAGAGAAAAAACTGTGGCAGAACGGGAAAATCAAGGAATATTATTCGGAATTAACGGATATTCTGCGACATTATCTCAACCAGCAGCATGGAATTGAAGCCATGGAAATGATTACTTCGGAGATACTTTCTGCATACGATTTAGCAGGATTGCAGGCTGATTCACGGCATTTACTGGCAAAAACACTGGAAAAAGCCGATTATGCCAAATTCGCCAAGGCCATTCCACAACGATCAGAAAATGAACTGAGTATGACTCAAGCGCGCCAGTTTATTGAAACTACCAAGCCATTACCAGTAGAAAACAAAGCAGAAACTGAAATTAAAACCGCACAATCACCTGATCCCGAAATAAAAGCATGATACCTCGACTGCACTTTGCTGACCCTGAATACCTGTGGCTTTTGTTGCTTATACCGGCAATGGTTGCCTGGTACTGGTACAGACTCAGGCATTATTCAGTTCCCATGCAGTTTTCATCCACTTCAGTTTTTAAGAAAACAACGAAAGGGTGGAAACACTATTTCCGTTTCAGCCTGTTTGGATTCAGAATGCTGGCTATTGGTTTATTGATTCTGGCACTGGCCAGGCCGCAGACCAATATGAACCGGCAGGATATTAGTGTTGAAGGAATCGATATTATACTGGCAACCGATATTTCGAGCACCATGTTGGCTGAAGACTTACGCCCGAACAGGCTCGAAGCTGCCAAAGAGGTTGCAGTAGAATTTATAAACGGCAGACCCGATGATCGCATTGGTTTGGTTGTATTCAGCGGCGAGAGTTTCACGCAATGTCCTCTTACCTCGAATCACGCGCTATTAATAAATCTTTACAAAGACATTAGTTTTGGGATGATTGATGATGGCACAGCCATTGGCGACGGACTTGCCACCGCTGTCAACCGGCTGAAAGAGAGTAAAGCCAAAAGTAAGGTAATAATCCTGCTTACCGATGGTATAAACAACATGGGATCTATCGACCCGCAATCTGCTGCCGAGATAGCCGAGTTATACGGAATCCGTATTTATACAATTGGCGTTGGGACTATGGGAACAGCGCTGGTTCCGGTTCGCACACCCGTCGGAATGCAATACCAGAGGATGGAAGTACAGATTGATGAAGTCTTGTTACGGAAAATATCCGCTCTTACAAATGGGAAATATTTCAGGGCAACCAATAAGCAAAAGCTTCAGGAAGTCTATAAAGAAATTGACAGGCTTGAGAAATCGAAAATTGATGTAACAGAATTCAGTCGTAAAAAAGAAGAATTTCTTCCCTTTGTTATTTTGGCTTTAATCCTGCTTTCATTAGAATTTATCATCCGTTTTGCTGTACTGAAACTTGTACCATAACCTTTAATTTATAAATATGTTTCGTCTGGCTCATCCGCAATTCCTATACCTGCTGCTGTTTATCCCGCTGCTGGTGCTGCTGTTTGTGTTTGCACGTCAACGGAAGAAAAAAGCACTTGCCTCTTTTGGGGACCTCAAATTGGTCATGCGTTTGTTGCCTGAATATTCGGGCTCACGCGAAATTCTGAAATTTATCATCTGGACGACGGCCTGGATTCTAATAATAATAGGTATGGCGGACCCTCAAACCGGGTCGAAACTTGAGAAAATAAAACGAAAAGGTGTTGATATGGTTTTTGCGCTCGACGTTTCGAATAGTATGATGGCCCAGGATATAACACCGAACAGGCTTGAACGCGCAAAACAGGCAATCATACACCTGCTGGGAAAACTGGAAAACGACAGGGTCGGACTCGTTATCTTTGCAGGTAAATCGTACATTCAAATGCCTCTAACGACTGATTATTCTGCCACCAGGCTGTTTCTTTCAAATATAAACCCGGGAATGATTCCCGTTCAGGGAACTGCTATTGGCGATGCCATCGAGACAAGTGCATCTGGTTTCGGAAATACGAAACAGAGCAAAGCTATAATCGTTATTACCGACGGCGAGAACCATGAAGACAATGCCGTGGAAGCCGCACAGGCCGTTGCCGGGAAAGGAATCAGGGTTTACACCATTGGCATTGGCTTACCCGAAGGCGCCCCTATACCCGTGTATAGCGGGAATACACAGATAGGCTACAAAAAAGATGCCTCCGGAATCACCGTTATTACGAGGATCAACGAGCCCATGTTACAGGAAATAGCCAAAGCAGGTAAGGGTATATTTGTAAGGGCAAACAACTCACAATCAGGTGTTCAGGAAGTATTCGACCAGATAAACAAACTTGAGAAAGCGGAATACAACGAAGCCTTTTTCTCGGATTATGAGGATCGTTTTCAGTTCTTTATCCTTGCAGCCCTGGTGTTAATTTTCGGCGAGGTGCTTATAGCTGAGCGAAAAGGCCGCCTGGCAGGCAAAATAAAATTGTTCGCTACTAAATCAAAACTAAACCAATGAGGAGCCTTTCAATCGTAATTCTTCTCCTGTCAGTGAGCGTTGCTGTGGCGCAACCGGCTCAAAAATTGGTGCGTTCGGGAAACACTGCCTATAAAAACGGTCATTTTAAAGATGCTGAAATTGACTATCGCAAAGCCTTGACCAAAACTCCAAACTCGCAGAAAGCGACTTTTAATCTTGGCAATTCGCTTTACAAACAGCAGAACTTTGAAGAAGCAACCACTCAGTATCAGAAACTTGCTCAAAGCGAGAATAAAGAGGTGCCAAAAACAGATGCCTATTACAACCTCGGAAATTCGTTGCTCGAAAACAAGAAATACAAAGAAAGCATAGATGCCTATAAAATGGCATTGCGCCAAAACCCGAAAGATGAAGATACACGTTACAACCTTTCGTATGCATTGACTAAACTGCAGCAACAAAAAAAGCAGGATCAAAATAAACAACAGCAGAAGAACCAGCAGCAACAGAAACAACAGCAGCAACAGCAGCCGCAACCCAAGCCCAACATGTCGAAACAGGATGCCAACCGTATGCTCAACGCGATGAACAACAACGAAAAAAGAACACTCGATAAAACCAAAAACAAGCAGAATGCGGCAGCGCAGAATCAACCGGAGAAGGATTGGTAGAGGGAGTTATGAGTTATAAGATTTGAGTGGAGACGGGATTGGAGTCTAAAGGACAAAAAAAATGTCAACTTAAGAAGTCTATAAATCAGGATGGAAAGAGGAAGGAAAAGATGAAAATTGAATAAATCAGTAATTTGCGAGTCAGAAAGTACATTTATTAGTAACTACCTCCATTATT
>CAIXAQ010000781.1 GCA_903917425.1 uncultured Bacteroidales bacterium | reverse complement strand
GCTATCGAACTGGATTTTATGAAGGATTTCAAACCGTTCTATTCATTTGTGATCAGAAACATAAAAGGCCTCACTTCTCCCAGGCCAAGGCTGGAAGGAATGTCATTCGCTCAATTTATATTTGCTGATACTTATAACGAAATTGCCATTACTGCCGACGATAACACTCAGCTAAACAAGTTTATCGCTTGCCTGTATCTTCCTGAAGGGAAAGCCTTTGATGAACAGCTTATTCAGTGCCGGGCAGATTATGTCGAACTTTTCTTCCTGCCGGAAGAAAAAACCGCCATCAACTTAAATTACCGTCTTGTTAAAGAATGGCTCTGCAATCAATACCCACTCATTTTCCAAAAACCAACAGAAGACAACAGCGAAGCTGATCCGGTGGCCGAGCGGAGCCGAGGCCACCGAGGCACGGCAGCCGGGCGAAGCCGAGGCTCAGATTGGGTAAAACTTTATGAATCCCTCGTCGGGGATGATATTGTTAACCAGGATAAATATGCTGCTCTGCCACTCCATACCGTATTCCGTTATCTAACTCAAAAAATCAAAGAAAATGGCCGCAAATAAATTCGCTGAACTTGTTTCCTATTTCCAGCTTCTCGCTTCCGAGCATGTCAGTATTAAAAACTTCTACCGCTTTGAAGTGGACGAAGTGCTTACCGATCTTCGCGACTTAGATACTCCTTGCCTCATCATGGAGGGCTACAAGTTTTCTTTTACTGACAATAAAAGCGATAATATCCTGAAAACAAGAGGCGGGGCCTTTATCCTGCTGGACCATGTGAAAGACATCGGCGACTTCAACGCCATTCACACCGCATGGGATAAGCTCGAAGCCATTGGAGATGATGTACTGGCAAGGGTAAGATCAGACAGGCACGTTTTATCTTCGCCGGTACAGAATTTCCCTTTTGAATCCGTGGAAGCTCAGCTCATAAGTACAGAATTTGGAGATTTTTATGGCATCCGCTTCACATTTGATATTGTTTGCAAATTCAATAACGAAGTAGATCCTTCCCGCTGGATTCCAACCCAATAAAACCTTAATAAAATGCCAAACTCAAACCCCAACTGGATCAACGAACAAAATACAGTCGTAAAAGGCTGGGCAAATATGGTAACAAGTAAACTGAAATCTTCTGCTTTGCGCTTCCGGAAAGGTAAATCCGGAATGGTAATCAGAGGCGTAGGAACAAAAAATCAACACGCAGAAGATAAACTGGTAAACAGCATTGGACGAAAAATATACATGGCTTCCGGCCTTGCCGAAGGTATCGGCTTTAAAATAGAGCGCCATGGTATTTTCGTTCATAAGGGAGTTGGTAACGGATATATTATGCAAAACGGCATGGTAATACGCGGAGCCCGAAAACCTAAACCCGGGAAAATCTATTCCGGCCCAATTAACCGTCGCCCGGTTAATTGGTTTAATACTCAGATTGATGCGTATGCCCCCGATCTGGCAAATAAGATCGCTGCCATCAATGCTGATGCGGTTATTAATGAGTTGAATGTTAGGATAAAGTAGGATTCTCTGTAAGGAGAAAGATAAGTGGATGAGGTTTTCAAATTAATCGCACTTCTCCTGTGTTGCCCGAGCAGTCAGTGATCTAAGAGGAAACGGGGATGAGTAAATTTACCGAATGACCAATTGTTGAAGCTCGCACAGCTCGCTATTTTCACTGCTTGCAGAAGAAGATTTACTTAGCGGCTTGGGCAAACAAACACCATATCCATTATAAAACAATTGTTCATTCATTTAAAACATAACATTTGGATATTCATTTGTTTGAGTGAAAAATTTTGTATTTCCATATTCTGTTAAGTAATCTTTCCCGTTTTCTATAGTAAAGTATCCTATATTTGAGTTTTATTTCACCCAATAGAATTGTGTAATATTTTTAACTCTAAACATTTAGCATCTTAGATTGTACTCATGGCCACCAACAAGCATTCTTCTATCCGACACCATGCACTTGATCAAAACTTTAGCAGTGCAGGTAGGGAACTAATGAAAACGCATATCGATCAAATTCGCATAATAATTTCTTAAAAAGTACACCATTTCATGCAAGGTAATCAACTCCGCAAACTCGAAGCAGAACTCTGGAAAGCAGCCGACCAACTCAGGGCTAATAGTAAACTTACAGCATCCGAATACTCAATGCCCGTGTTGGGCTTAATATTTCTCCGTCACGCTTTTAATCGCTTTCGGAAGGTAAAGATTGAAGTAGAAAAAGGCTTGCCCAATCACCCGCAACGTGGGATTCGTCCTTTAACAAAAAAGGATTTTGAAGAAAAGAACTCAATGTTTCTGCCCGACAAGGCCCAATTTGATTATTTGGTAGAATTGCCGGAAGGTGAGGACATTGGCGAAGCCATCGACCAGGCGATGAAATTGATTGAGGATGAATACGACAACCTCAAAGGCGTATTGCCTAAAAATTATTCCATTTTCAGCAAGGACTTGTTACGTGAACTCATCCGCATTTTCAATAAAGAAGTTCTTCAAAAAGCCGAAGGCGATCTGTTCGGAAAGATTTATGAATATTTCCTGAACAAGTTCGCTATGACCGGCGCCCAGGAAGGCGGTGAATTTTTCACCCCTTTTAGCCTGGTTAATACCATCGTCAATGTTATTGAGCCCGATCATGGAATTAACTTAGATCCTGCCGTTGGTA
Source organism: uncultured Bacteroidales bacterium (assembly GCA_903917425.1). Classification (GTDB taxonomy): domain Bacteria; phylum Bacteroidota; class Bacteroidia; order Bacteroidales; family UBA4417; genus UBA4417. The sequence goes on along the minus strand of CAIXAQ010000781.1, from coordinate 3,602 downwards.
GTGCGGGAATGTTTGTTCAGACTGGCTATTTTATTGAAAGCGAAGGTCAGAATCCTGCCGAAAAAGTTACTTTCTATGGTCAGGAAAAAGCGGAAACCAATACACGCCTTGCAAAAATGAACCTTGCCGTTCATGGTTTGGAAGGCAACATTCAGGAAGGGAACACATTTTATGAAGACAAACATAACCTTGTTGGCAAATGTGATTTTGTAATGGCCAATCCACCCTTTAATGTGGATGGAGTTGATAAAGGCAAGGATACCGTAAAGAAAGACCCTCGGTTACCGTTTGGGCTTCCCAAAAATGACAACGCTAACTACTTGTGGATCCAATATTTCTATTCGTACCTGAAACCTACTGGAAGGGCAGGTTTTGTGATGGCTTCATCAGCCAGTGATGCCGGACACAGCGAAAAAGACATTCGTGAAAAGTTGGTAAAAACTGGAGCGGTTGATGTAATGGTCGCCATTGGAAATAACTTTTTCTATACCCGTTCGTTACCGTGTACATTGTGGTTTTTCGACCGGGCTAAAGAGACTGACGAGCAGAAAAAGGATAAAGTATTGATGCTGGATGCCCGTAAGATTTACCGGAAAGTAACTTCAAAAGTAAACGATTTCAGCCCCGAGCAGTTGCATAACCTGATTTGCATTGTGAATCTGTACCGGGGGAATACCATGAAATTCGACTCTACCATAAAAAACTATCTGCAAACTGCTGCCGATTTAGCCAGGGAAACAGCCATCGCAACCGCTGAACTTCAAAAGGTGTTGAAGTCTATTGTTTCGAACAAAAAGCTAAAAGGTATTAGTGAATCTTTAGGTCAATCCATCAATTCGTTGGATGACAGTATTGAATTACTGGCCAAACAAAATGAGTTGATAGAAACCGCTGCCAAAGTATCCCCTGTCGGGGGAGATTTAGAGGGAATTGCTAACTTGTGCAAGGGTTTGCGCAAACCACAGGATAAACTCATTAAACAACTTCTGGATATTCTTGCCGCGGCCGTAAAAGAACTCCAGCTAAATAAAAACAAGGATTGGAAAGAACTGAACCTGAAAGAACAGCTCGACCAATTGAAAGACCTGCAACTTCAACTCAGTGGAAACCCAGGTGAAGAAGAACCCGGATTGTTACACGAAACTGAATATTTCTGGAAACAAGCCCACTGGCTGCAAAGCCGTTTTCCTGAAGGAAAATATACTGATGTTGAAGGTTTGTGTAAAGTGGTTACCCATGCCGAAATTGAAACCAAAGATTGGAGTTTAAGCCCCGGACGTTATGTAGGAGTTGACACCGCCACCGATGATGATTTTGATTACGAAGAACGCCTGAATGAAATTCATATTGAATTGGAAGGGTTGAACGATGAAGCCGTTAAATTAGCATCTTTAATTAGCGAAAACTATAAAAGCTTGTTGTAATGAAGGAATCGTATAGGTTAGAGCTGAAATTAACATTGACCGATTCGTTGGAAAAAGAGGTTGTGGCCTTTTTAAATAGCCGCGAAGGAGGTGTTATATACATTGGCATTGCCGATGATGGAGTGGCACAAGGTGTCGACAACCCGGACGCTATCCAGTTGCAAATAAAAGACCGTCTTAAAAACAATATTCACCCTACATGTTTGGGGTTGTTCGATATCATTGGCGAAGAAATCAACAACAAGGATGTTATTAAAATCATTGTTGCCAGTGGCCCCGAAAAACCCTACTATTTGAAAAAGCAGGGAATGTCGGAGAGAGGTTGTTATATACGGGTTGGAACTGCTGCCGAGCCAATGACAGGCCGAATGATTGAAAATCTGTTTGCCCGGCGCACCCGAAATTCTATTGGCAGGATACGTTCCAATCAGCAAAAACTAAAATTCGAACAACTTAAAATATATTACCAGGAATCGGGTAAGCTTTTAAACTCCAAATTTGCGGCCAATCTTGGACTACAAACCGAAGATGGAGCTTTTAACTATGTCGCTTTTCTGATGTCGGATATCAATTCAATGTCGATAAAGGTTGCTAAATACAGAGGGAAAAACCGTGTGCATTTGATAGAAAACAACGAGTACGGATATTGCTCCATTATAAAAGCCACCAAACAAGTACTTGATAAGATAGAACTCGAAAACAAAACCAAAAGTCGAATTACTTCCAGGGAAAGGATTGATACCCGGCTTTGGAATGCCATTGCATTGCGCGAAGCCATTATCAACGCTATGGTCCACAACGATTATTCGTATGAAGTGCCTCCTAAGTTTGAGATTTTCGACGACCGTATAGAAATAACCTCAGCTGGCAGTTTGCCTGATTTATTAAGCCAGGAAGAGTTTTTTGAAGGCTTTTCCATACCACGCAACCAGGAAATGATGCGTATTTTCAAAGATTTGGAACTGGTAGAGCATTTGGGTTCGGGCGTTCCCCGTATTTTAGAAGCTTATCCAAAGGAATGTTTCCGGTTTACCGAAAATTTTATTCGCATGACTTTCCCCAATGCTTGGGATTTGTCGGAGGATGAGGATGAAATGTCCCAAGTCACCCCCGAAGTCACCCCCGAAGTTACCCCCGAAGTTACCCCGCAAGTCACCCCGCAAGTCACCCCGCAAGTCACCCCGCAAGTCACTATAGAAATTGGCAGGCTGATAGCGATAATGAATGGAGAGAAAAAACGCGATGAATTGCAGGAAATTTTAAAACTCAAAGACCGGGAGAATTTCAGAAAACAATACCTCAATGAAGCCCTAAAACTTCATTTGATTGAAATGACCATACCCGCAAAGCCCAATAGCCGCCTTCAACAATACCGCCTTACCGAAAAAGGTAAAAACCTGAAAAATAACAAAAACAATGATTCCTAGCAATTATGTCAATCTATGTTTCAACAACCAGGTAAATTGTAATTATAATTTTAACGAAAATTTTATTCGCATGACTTTCCCCAATGCATGGGATTTGTCGGAGGATGAGGATGAAAAACAACTTGATGTTCCAATTTCAGATAAAGCCATGCAAGTTACCATGCAAGATACCATGCAACTTACCATGCAAGTAGAGCAATTAATTCTGAACCTTAAGGAAGAATTGTCGAGAGAAGAATTACAAGAAAAAATGAAAATAAAAAATCGCGACTATTTTAGAAAAGCATATATCAATGAGGCACTTAATGCTGGTGTAGTAGAGCTAACAATACCTGATAAACCAAATAGTAAAAATCAAAAATACCGGCTTACCGAAAAAGGTAAAGCACAGCAAAAACAAGTAAAAAAATGATTGAAGAAATTACAAAACTTATCGAAAGCCGCAATCAACTGGCACAGCAAGCCTGCGGGCAATACGCAGCTTTGGTAAACAGCATCATTGCCTCACAAACCAAAGATGTAAACTACATTTCCCATACCCTGGATTATATGCTCGATTTGTGTTTCGACGATCAAATGCTTTTGCTTTACCGCCGCCTTTGCCGCTATTTGTACGATATTGATAAAGAAACTACCGCAAGCTACATTAATGCCTATCGCGAAATGTGGGACGAAAAAGGTGAAAATTTTGGGAATAATAATTTTAAAGGGTTGGAGATATGAAGTTGGAGAAGAAAGCTTTAGGGGAGGT
>CAIXAQ010000780.1 GCA_903917425.1 uncultured Bacteroidales bacterium | reverse complement strand
TAGTGCTGGTAGTTTATTCCTGCGTTAAAATAAACGGTGGAAGCGCAAGGTCTTATGATGATGAAGAAATTTGGCCACCTCGCAGGTAAAGTTTACAGTTGCATTTCGCATTTTAAAGACACCTTAATCCTTTGCTGCCAAAGCATCAGGCAGTTAACCAAACAATAAAATCCGGTAAAGGGTTGGCCCTTACCGGATTTTTCATACTATTCACGGGGAGACTTGAAGTCGCCCTATGATTTAAATTACAAACTCTTGATCTCCGCAACCAATTTCTGTAACTTAGCCTTGGCATCACCAAACAGCATACGGTTTTTCTGGTGGTAGAAAAGGTTATTGGGAATAGCTGCATAACCGGCGGCCATACTGCGTTTCATCACAATCACATTCTTTGCATCCAGTGCTTCAATAATCGGCATGCCGTAAATAGGGCTGGATGGATCATCTTCGGCGGCAGGGTTTACAACGTCGTTGGCACCAATTACGATAACCATATCGGTATTCGACATTTCGTTGTTGGCATCTTCCCCCTCCATAAAACCTTCAGCGTTGGGGGCAAAAGGTGCAACCTTTACACAGGCTGCCGGATACCAGACCATTGCGAAATGCTTTTAGATTGAATGCTCAGATAGTTCTTATAACCAGCGACTCCTGATGCATAAATGTATCAGTTCGGCGATATTGTGAGTAAGGGTTTTCTCCATGCAATTTCGCTTGTGATTTTTAATGGTATGAATACTTAGGTTCAGCCTGTTGGCGATCATTTTACTGCTAAGCCCTTCGAGACAAAGCTTAATAATCTCCATTTCGCGCAGTGATAACCGGAAATTGCAATTCTTCCCATATACTTTAGTGAACACCTTTTGATATCCAAGATCAGAAGAATACTTGAAAATTGTGAGAATTATCGTATTATCTGCTTTGATATCTCCTATTTCGGAAAACACTTTCAGGTTAAGTACCGGAAAGCATTTTTCATCAGAAAATGTCAAAGTTCCCTGATGCAGGAACTGCGAAATACTTCCATCTTTCCGGATATACCGGTGATTGAATGAAACCCTGTAATCAGGAATTTCTACAATCGGAATTGTATCTATAAACCTGAGGATATCAGGGAAGGCTTCCTCACACAAGAGCATTTTATCTTCAGGATGAAAATGGAGTGCATGGAAATCAAGTTTTCCCTGCAGTAGTTCGTTTCTGAAACAGTTGCTAAGTTCCTGACAATTCTCATGAATGCATGCAAACTGTCTGCCAGAATGATCAATGAGACAATAGTCAAAAAATAACAGAGGGTCATTTTCAGGCAGTTTCTTCATAACTGTCTTTTCTTTTGGGGAAAATTTTGGATTTCCTGCATTATTCCTGATATCCTCATGGAACAAACTGGAATAGCTATTAGGTACATCTTCGCTCTTCATGATGGAATGTACTAACTGAGTGTAAGTTTACTTCAAATAATTGCAATACATAAAGCAAAGAATCCCGAAAAAGATTTATTACGATACCTCAAATAAACTGCCTATTGATTCTACGGTAGAAAATCCATTAATATTAATCTCAATAAAGCATACAAGAATAAGCCAACAAAGTCAGATGACTTAAATAAATTTGAAAACATCAATTGGATGTAAGAGTAAAATAGTAACATAAATTAACTCGAAAAGTTCGAACTCATCAGGAAATTATGTTGAAAAATGACACTTTCGTGCTATTGCGCAAGAGTATATCATAGTTATATATTTGGAACGGTCTAAATAAAGTAGTGTTGAAAATCATGATGTACACATTATACACTATTATTTAGAGAGGATTGCTTCTATAGTATTTAGATTCTGAAAATTCTATGTTCAGTCTGGAGCATCTTAGCTCTTGTTGTTTTTATAACGATTAATAAAACATTAACATCGCCTTACAAATAATAAACATTATTGACAGAAATAAACCATAATAACTACTCCATGAAAAAAGAAACCACCTGTTTAAATTACTTGAGCGTTGTATGCATTCTTGCTTGCTTTTCATTTTTTCTTTCCTCATGTAATCCCGGAGGTACGTCCGGAAATAGCAACAATACTAGCAGCTCAACTGACACCAGCAATACTTCCACTGTTACTGTTG
>CAIXAQ010000779.1 GCA_903917425.1 uncultured Bacteroidales bacterium | reverse complement strand
CTCGAAAAAGGATTTATTAAAGATGTTCTTGAACAGTTTCCTGATCCAAAACCACCTTACACTACTGTTTTATCCGTGATCCGCGTTTTGGAGAAAAAGGAGTTTGTAAGCCACACACAATATGGGAATACATATGAGTATTTCGCGCTGGTCAGCAAAGAAGAATACGCAGGCGAGTATTTCAATCACTTCCTGTCGGGATATTTCAATAACTCATTCCCAAAGATGGCTGCATTTTTTGCCCAGGAGAACAACCTGAGCATGAGTGAACTCGAAGAAATTATACGTCTAACTGAAAAGGAACTTAACCAACCTAATACCGGAACCAATGGATAACGTGGTTGAATACCTTATAAAATCGGGCATAGCACTCAGTGTTTTCTACCTGTTTTACTGGCTGTTGATGCGTAAGTCGACTCACTTTGGACTCAACCGTTTAACACTTGCTATTTCATTAATTGCATCCCTGGTATTGCCGCTGATCAAAATTGACCTTACGCCAGAAGTAGTTGCCACCAGCATCCCGGTAATGAGTCTTGACCTGACAACTATAGTCCAGGTTGTAAGCAAACCGGAACCGGCATGGGGAATACGCGAAATTGTGCTTCTGATTTATTTCTCGGGGTTGGCAATCACTCTTTTCAGGCTTGTTTATCAATCCTTTTATATACATGTGATTTCAAAAATATCGCGGACCATCACCAAAGGTAAGCTTACCATTGTTTTGGTTGAGAAAGAGATAACTCCTTTTGCCTACTTCAGCAAAATTTTTATCCCGGCTTCAAAAATGGAGGAAACTTCATTCGAAAGTATACTTGAACACGAAAAATCACATCTGAGGCAATTTCATTTTATTGATCTTTTCCTTATCGAAATCGTAACCATCGTTCAGTGGTTTAACCCTATAGTTTGGCTGTACGAACGTTCGGTGAAAGAAGTACACGAATACATGGCCGATGATGAAGTACTTAAAAAAGGAGTATCCAAAGGGAATTACCAGGCGTTGCTGGTGAACCAGGCATTAGGAGGCCCGGTGTTTACCATATCTCACCAATTTAATCAATCATTAATTTTAAAACGAATTGTTATGATGACCAAGATGAAAACCCCGCCACTGGCAAAGATTAAAGTGCTGTTTTTTATTCCGCTGACAGCCGTTTTACTTATGGCTTTTTCGAACCCGGAACCCATAATGAATCCAGTAGTCGAAAAGGTTCAGTCACTTACGCAGCAAATAACTAATACAAGATTACTGCCTGCTAATTTAACATCGCAGAATACCTCAGTAATGGAGAAAGGTTCTATTACAATAAAAGGCATAGTGATTGACGGATCAACTTCCAAACCGATTAAAGGTGTCAATATTATTATTCAGGGTACAACTATCGGGACAACATCCGATGAGAAGGGTGCTTTTGAAATAAAAGCAGACGGACCGAACATAGCTCTTGTTCTTTCTCATATTGGTTATACCACATCAATTAACATATACAAACAGGAAAACAAAGCTGTCATAATTCAGATGTACAAAGGGACACATGATTTGAGTCCGGTTACAGTAACTATTCCGGGTGAGAACCAAAACAATGATATAAAACCCGCACCATATGTTCTGGTCGACGGTGTCCATGTCGATAACGAAACGTTTAAATCTTTGGATCCTGAGAAAATTGAATCTGTATCAGTACTAAAAGACGAAAGTGCAACCACCCTATACGGAGAGAAAGGGAAGGATGGCGTCATTCTGATCGTTACTAAAAAAGCTGACAGTAGAGTTGAAACTAAATCAACAGGCGTTCAAAAAAGTGAGGTGAGTGCTATTTTTACAGTTGTAGAGGATATGCCAAGTTTTCCGGGAGGAGAAAGTGCAAGGAGTAGTTTTATAGCTAATAACCTTAGAGTTCCTGCTGAAAGTATTGAAGGGACAGTCTATGTTTCTTTTATTGTGAAAGAAGATGGATCAATTACTGATGCTAAGATTCTTCGCGGCCTTGGAAAAAATTATGATGAAGAAGTTTTGCGCGTAATAAACCTTATGCCAAGGTGGTTACCTGGAACACAAAACGGCGATGCGGTTGCTGTTAAGTTTAATATGCCTGTAAAATTTGAAAAGAAATAAATTAGCAGAACACTAAATGAAAACAGGAGTTGGATTTTTCCGTCTCCTGTTTTTTTGTGTATTCCTGGTGCGCTGCCAGCCAATTATCGCCAGTCTTCGTCTCTACCGCCATTGGTGCATCAAGCGGCAACGCAGTTCGCAACAAATCGCCTACAATCTGTTTTACCACTGCTGTTTCCGGTTTATACACCTCGAATACCAATTCGTCGTGTACCTGCATAGTCAAACGACTCTGTAGACCTCGTTTAAAAAATTTGTTGTAAATATAAATAATGGCAATTTTGATCATTTCGGCAGCCGAACTCTGTAAAGGTTCTTAGCTGGCATTGCGTTCGGCTAGGCCGAGTATCACCCCGTTGGCGGAATGGATAACGCATATAATGCGACGGTGGCCATAAGTGTCCCGGCATAGCCTTTTTCCATCAGGGGAAAAAGCATGACTAAAAAAAGCATTGGAAAGGTGGGATCCGGTTATTTTTCCTTTTTCGCGGCAAAGATATACTCGAACAGCATAATGAAAAGGAAAGTAGCAAGTGTGCTTATAACAACACGCAGGAGGGTTTGCCAGAATTCGTCGAAGCTAAAAACATCAAGCATATTCAGGAAGAGGTGGTGTGCAAACACCATCAGCATGGCGTAAGCCATAAACCATTTTAACCCCATTTGCTGCAATTTGGGTTGGGTTGTAATATCGTATTCGGGTTTTTCGCCTACCATTTTAATTATCAGCGGCCTCATGAAACCCGCAAAAACACTGCTTGCCGCATGAAGTCCCAGTGTTGCGCTAAAAAGATCGACTGTCAACCCCATCGTAAATGACAAAAGTAACAATAGCCATCCCGGCGTTTCGAAAGGCAGAAGCAGAATAAATAAAATATAAACATACGGATTCAGGAATCCGTAGAAATTGATCTTATTCATGATAAGAACCTGTATAAGGACAAGCGCGATAAACCGGAATATATTATTAATTACCAGCCTATTCATCTTTCAACCCTTCCATACTTTTTTCGAGCGCTTGCTGCTCATCCTTCATCAGGTTATTTACCACATATACATATTGTAACGCATTGAAATCGACACTAAACCGGAAAGGAATGGTATAAAAATGTTCGCCCTGTTCAACCCTGAAATCAGTAATAGTCCCAATCATTAAACCTGCCGGGAAGATATAGGAATAACCGCTGCTTACAATGGTATCGCCTTTCGCAATCTTGACATGGGCAGGAATATCAGTCAGCGTGCCGTACAGATGATCGATGCCATTCCAGACGATGGTTCCCATCTGGTTGTTTTTCGTAATCCGGCCACTGATTCGTGTGTGCTTATTCAACAGGCTCATCACCCAGCTGAAATTCTCGGATACGTTTACCACTGTACCCACAATTCCGTTGGACGTAATCACAGCCATATCTTTCTGGATCCCGCTGCGGCTCCCCTTGTCGAGCATGATGTAATTGTTGCGCTTGCCGACCGTATTTAATACCACTTTGGAAACAATGTATTTGTATTGCTGCTTGTAAACTGTATCATGAACCCAAAAACTATTGGTATCATTTTTCAGGAAAGAAACACCTTTCATTTGCCGGAGCATGGCATTTTCACGTGCCAGGTGTTCATTGGTTGTGCGAAGTTTTAGGTAATCGGTGGCATCGCTGATACTGGTATAGAAGCGGCCGGTAATGCGGCTTCCTTCCTTCAGCAGGACAGAACTCTGGTAATAAGTCGAATTTACCAGCAAGGTGATCGAGAAAATTTCAAGCAGCAGAAATAACAGCAAAAAGTGATACCGGACGATAAAAACCAGGATATTACGCATAATCAGTTACGGTATCGTTTTGATTAAGTGGTATTTTGTAAACTTGTGTGCCGGTGACTCGTTTCAGGTGCCGGGTGCCGGGTGCATTGTTCCGCAGTCATCCGGAACACGGCACACGGAACACGGCACTTTTTATTTTATAAGGAAAGTAAATTTATCAAAATTCTTAAGCGCAATACCCGTTCCACGGGCCACTGCATGCAAAGGATCGTCGGCAACATGAACAGGCAACTTGGTTTTCATATGAATACGTTTATCCAGTCCGCGCAGCAACGAACCTCCACCGGCCAGGTAAATGCCGGTCTTAAAAATATCGGCGGCAAGTTCGGGAGGTGTCATTTCGAGAGCATTCAACACAGCAGCTTCAATTTTTGAGATCGATTTATCGAGTGCGTGAGCTATCTCGGCATAATTAACATAAACCTCTTTCGGAATACCCGTGAGCATATCGCGGCCATGTACGGCATAATCTGGTGGTGGGTTGTCAATTTCGGTCAGGGCGGCTCCCACTTCAATTTTGATAAGTTCCGAAGTGCGTTCACCAATATTGATGTTGTGCTGTTTGCGCATATATTCCTCAATGTCGGCGTTAAAATCGTCGCCGGCAATACGAATGGACTTGTTATTTACAATACCACCCAGAGCAATAACAGCAATTTCACTTGTACCGCCTCCAATGTCGATAACCATATTTCCAACGGGCTCAAGTACATCAATCCCGATTCCGATAGCGGCAGCCATAGGTTCGTGTATGAGGCGAACTTCCTTGGCTCCGGCTTGTTCGGCCGAATCTTTTACTGCACGTTCTTCCACCTCGGTAATGCCCGAAGGAATGCAGATAACCATGCGTAATGCCGGTGGGAAAAGACTGCGGTTTGGGCCGGTCATTTTAATAAACTCGCGGATCATATATTCAGCCGACTGAAAATCGGCAATTACGCCATCCCTGAGAGGCCGGATGGTTTTAATATTTTCGTGGGTTTTACCGTGCATCATCTGCGCACGTTTGCCCACGGCAAGTACTTTGCCGGTGTTACGTTCGATGGCTATTATCGAAGGTTCGTCAACAACTACTTTGTCGTTATATATGATGATGGTATTGGCTGTGCCAAGATCCATCGCTATTTCTTTGGTAAGAAATGAAAAAAGTCCCATGTCTGTGTATTCTTCCTTTTTTTAAAATGTGATGTTAATCAAATTCTGATTTGAAATCTATTCTGATAATCAGAAGGTTATTCCATTCCGCTCTTTCACCCCTCACCTTGTCACCCTTCACCCCATCACCCCTCGCCCTGTCACCCTTCTTAAGTACTAACAAACATTAAAAGACCTAATGCTTAAAATGCCTTACACCTGTGAAAACCATTGCGACACCATGTTGGTTACAATAGTTTATCGAATCCTCATCGCGGACCGAACCTCCGGGTTGTATCACTCCGGTAATTCCCGCTTTATGCGCCAGTTCAACTGAATCGGCAAAAGGGAAAAATGCATCGGAAGCCATTACAGCCCCATGCAGGTCGAATCCAAACTCACCGGCCTTTGAAACAGCATGTTTCAGTGCATCCACTCTCGAAGTCATCCCACATCCCGCACCCAGAAGCTGCCCGTTTTTAGCCAGCACAATAGCATTGCTCTTCAGATGTTTGACAATGATATTGGCAAAAAGTAAATCTTTAACCTGCTGTTCATCAGGATGAGAAAGCGTAACCATCTGAAGATCAATGGCTGCTTCGGAATGTACATCCTTTAGCTGCTCAATAACTCCATTGAGTACTGACTTAAATTGCTTAGCCTGAAAATCAATCGGTTTAATCTGCAAAATTATTCTATTTTTCTTTGACTTTAGGAGTTCCAGTGCATTTTTTTCAAAACCGGGTGCAATTAGTATTTCGAAGAACAGTTTATTCACTTCTCCGGCTGTTTCGAGGTCGATGATTCTGTTGGCAGCCACTACCCCGCCAAATGCCGAAACAGGGTCGCCGGCAAGGGCATCAAGCCAGGCTTGCTTTAGCGTGGATCGGCTGGCAAGGCCGCACGCATTGGTATGTTTAATGATGGCAAAAGTAGGTTCGGAGAATTCACGGATCAATGCCAGGGCAGCCTCCAGATCAACGAGGTTATTATACGATATGGCTTTGCCGTTCAGTTGTTCGAATATTTCGCTCATTTCGCCGTAAAAAACTCCTTCCTGGTGCGGATTTTCGCCATATCGCAGCACTTCGCTTTTAGAAATACTTTGCTTGAATGTTTTAATACCCGCTTTCCTGTTGAAATAATTGAAAATAGCTGTATCGTAATGAGAAGACACTTTAAATGCCTGGGCAGCAAAGTAATACCTGTCATCTAAATCGCTGGACCCGTTTTTTATTTCCAGCAGTTTTATCAATTCCATATATTGCCCGGATGAAGGAACTATAATGACATCGTTGTAGTTTTTTGCAGCAGCCCTGATGAGTGAAATACCGCCAATGTCAATCTTTTCGATTATTTCATCTTCGCCGGCGTTTGTGGCAACTGTCGCCTCGAAAGGATATAAGTCAACAATTACCAGGTCGATGGGAGGTATTTCGAAAGTTTCGGCCTGTTTTACATCCTCTTCTTCCCCGCGCCTGTATAAAATACCACCGAATACTTTGGGATGCAGTGTTTTAACACGACCTCCGAAAATGGAAGGATAGGATGTCAGACTCTCAACGGTTATTGCTTCAACGCCAAGGCTGCGAATATAATCGTACGTGCCGCCGGTTGAATAAATGGTTACGCCTAAAGCATCCAGTTTGCGAACAATTTCGTCGATGTGGTCTTTATTATATACCGAAATCAGGGCAGAATGTATGACTTTTGTAGTATTCATGGGCTATCTAACTTTTCAGATTAAGTTTGCAATTTTATCGATTTTCGCGGCAGGATTTTTATAAAAAGTCGAAAAAAGTCAATAATTATTGAATGTGCAGCAAGATAGTGAATAACAACGGAATTGTATGTAATTTTACATCAGGATTAGGGGATTGTTTTTAAGAGACTTGATCAATGGTGAAATAATGACGTTGCTGCTAAATAAAGTTTCAGGGTTTCAGGTTTCAGGGTTGGTTTTCAAGAGAAACTTGCTTTCAGGGTTGAAAAAAGTTTCAGGGGTTCAGGTTTCAGGGGTGGTTATCAAGAGAAACTTGATTTCAGGAATGACTTGCTTCAACTTATAGCTCAGTTCTAACAGGAATTCGAAAACCAGAAACCCTGAAACCAGAAACCAGAAACTCTGAAACCAGAAACTCTGAAACTTGAAACGCTGAAACATGAAACGCTGAAACATGAAACTCTGAAACATGAAACTCTGGAACCTGAAACTCTGGAACCTGAAACTCTGCAACCTGAAACCCTGAAACTTCCAACTATTTCGCCAACAACTTCAGCAT
>CAIXAQ010000778.1 GCA_903917425.1 uncultured Bacteroidales bacterium | reverse complement strand
GAAATCGGGATGTGAATTTAGGAAATCAAGCTGTTTCCTGAATTTACACGGCATGGCAATATCATCCGAATCAAAAGGTGCGATATATCGACCCTGAGCGGCATTCAAACCAAGGTTGCGGGAAAAAACAATGCCCTGGTTCCTGACGTTCGAGAAAATTCTTATTCTCTCATCCTTAAAGGATTGTACTATTTCCAGGCTACTGTCGGATGAAGCATCATTTACTATTATGAGTTCAAAATCAGTATAGCTTTGTGTGAGAATGCTTTGTATTGCCAAGCCAACATACCTTACGGTATTTAAAAGGGGCATTATGATACTTAGCTCAGGCATTTTTGTTGATAATTATTTTTTCGATTTTAGTTTTACCAATCTTAGATGCTATGTCTGAAAATGAACTCCAGTATGATCCATAGATTTTACTTGTCCTGGACAGGCAAAACAAATCTATCACTGCATCTTTTATTCCCTTTATGCTGTTTCGAGTATATTCTTTATCAATTGTCATTATTTTATCCCCAAAGAGAGATCTTATTTGACTTTCGGTTTCTGCATCATCGGTAGAAAGAAAATAATTGATATCGGGATCTTTTTCCAGATCATTTTTAATACGATTAATGAATAATTCAACAGGACTATTACGAATTGCGATTTCATGATCAGTTCTCCTGATATGCAATCCTATAGTTTTGGGAGTAAACCGGGAGCACTGAAGATCTATTCGTTGCTGAATTTCGGGAACAGGAATAAAGTTGTTGAATTCCAGGGTATTGTCTCCAAATTCTTCACAGGTTCTGAAATATGGCGTTTTTAGATTTTCACGGAAATCAGAAAAATCAAGTCTTCTTTCCTGAAAAAGTATTACTCCAGGGTCCTCAATAATAATGTAATTGTATGCAAACAAAGTATTTATGAGTCGGATAAGCACTTTTTTGATAGGTGGTTTTTTATACTCCGACCTAAAGAAATAAAAGGGTAACCGCCTGGATGTTATTATGCAATTCTCAATGGGCTCAAAGAGTTTCTCGAAAGGGCTATTCAAACCTTTGTTCAACGTCCAGACAACTGTTACCAGATTGCCTGTTATCCTGCCAAGCCAAAGACCTGAGGCAATAACCCTCATACGGTTGGCTAAACCGCCTTGTGGTTCAAGGATCAATTTATTGCTCATTGAAGAAAGCCTGATGTGTTAATCACCTTGTGTTGTTTGTCGTAGATTTTATTTGACAATAGTCCTATAAAGAGGTTGAGCATTTTTAATGCCCTCCACCCACTGACTTGATTTCAAAGCATTCTGAATGTATTTTTGCCGGTAGGTCAACAATTCCTTAATCAAATGGAAGAAGAAAATCCAACGGGGCTTGTTGAACGGTCTAAGGAAAGATTTCAAGAGGTTGAAGGACAAGCGAAGTATCTTCCCAATATACCGGATTGTAACTAACTGTTTTGTCGGTTTTTTTAAATCATAGGCAATCTGGTACATGTAAAGAATGGCATTGGTCTTCCCATTTACCGATTGCTGTTGAATAAGGTTTTCCCAACTGATTCTGCCTCCCCGGAGATCGTGCCTGAACCAAAGCCGTTCATCAAAGTACAATTGGTGGCCGGTAAAAGTTATAGCTACAGAAAGTTCTGCATCTTCTGAAAGGGCTTTTCCCGGCGCAGTGCTGTTGTAAAAAGAGAAGCCTTTTTGCCTGAGAAAAACCCACATTGTCTTCCTGAGTACTGAGCCCGCCCCCCATATGCTGAGATCACTTTTACTGAGGAATCCATTCCTGGTGTGATGTTTTCCACAGGCATAACAATTTCCCCATTTAGTAAACCATTCAGGTTCTTCTCCGGGATCAAAAATAGCCTTGCCATAGCCTCCCAGCAACCCGATTTCGGGATGTTCCCGGTAAATTTCGAAAACAGTTTTTATATAATCTGGTTGAAGCCAGTTATCATCATCGCAAAGCAGCATTAGTTCGTATTTTGCATGATTGTACCCACGTAAAAGGGCATTTGCTTTTCCCGGATTGGGCTCAGAAATGATTGTTAAAGGTATTTTTGATTTCGCTTTTCCCCAGTAATCTTCTACCAGTTGTACCGTATTATCTGTTGATGCATTGTTGACAACTATTATTTCACAAGGTGTTCCAGGTTCAATCGACTGCATGTTCAATGCTTCCAATGTTAACTGAAGGCGGTTGCCACCATTAAAAGTGCAGATTATAACAGAAATACCGAATGGAAACATAATTAATTGTACTAAATATTAAATTTTATTTTTATTAAGAAAGATATTTTCATGAAGTTTATTCATTCTTTGTTTCCAGATATCAAAAGAAAATTTTTCGTTGTAAAACTGCAAAGATTGTTCACCCATCTCTTTCCTTATTTTTTCATTATTGATAATGGTAATGATTGCGTTACTCATTTCAGTAATATTATTTGGTGGTAAAAGATATCCATTTACTCCATTTTCGACAGATTCTGTTAATCCACCAATATTTGCGACAACACAGGGTAAAGAATATGACATAGCTTCTACCACAGCAATTCCGTGACTTTCTATCAAGCTCGGCTGAAAATAAAGAGATGCAGATGTATAAAGTTGCGAAGTTTCGTTTGTAAATCCAATAAATTTTATCTTTTTATTCATATTTAGCGTGTTCACATTTTGCTTGCACTCTTCCAGTAATTCTCCTTCACCTCCCCAAATAAATTCAATGTCTTTTCCAGGGAGAGTACTAATCACTTGTTTTGCCACTTTTATCCAAAATAATGGATTTTTATATTCTCTTACATGTCCAAATGTAAGAATCTGAATTTTATCATCCTCAGATGTTACTGAAGATTCAGGAATATTTCTGAGTCCATAATTATATATAACAGAAATGTTTTCTGGCGGAAGTACAAAAGATGTAAGAAGTTGTTTTTTTGAAAATTCAGAAACAGCTACAATTTTCTTATTATTGTTTTTAAATATCTTTTGCAAACAGAAATTATTCAGTTTATAAAACAAATTACTCACAAAACGACTTCTTCCGTTAAGTGGTTTAAAAAAAAGATGATAAGTATGCTGAATACTAATAAATGGTGTAGATAAAATTGCGAGGCCAAGATAGGATTCAGGGCAGACATTTGAAACTACAATTACATCAGGCTTTATTTTACTGTAAGTTTTATACATTAATATAAAGTCAAGAAGATAATTAAAAGGTGAATACCGCCAGAAATGTTTAAATCCTCTCCATCTTTCACGTATTGTAACACATTCAATATTAAATGCTCTAATTACATCCATGACGCTATTTTGCTGACTGCTTAATGGCAAACAAACTACTATTTCATAACCAGACTCATAATAAAACCTCATTAATTCAGTCGCATAGGTCATAGCACCGCCTGGTTCACTGAATT
>CAIXAQ010000777.1 GCA_903917425.1 uncultured Bacteroidales bacterium | reverse complement strand
CTGAAATTAAAGCCGACGATAACCTGAAAAGTATACCTGTTATTGTGCTTACCATCTCCAAAGCCGAAGAGGATATTATCAGGTCGTATAACTTACATGCCAATTGTTTTTTAATCAAGCCAATCGATTTGAATCAATTCTTCGACGTGGTACGATCAATCGAAGATTTCTGGCTCTCGTTGGTTAAACTTCCCCGGTTATGATAAGATTCAATATTCAGGCAAAGATCCGCCTGGCCTTTGCCATGGTGTTTTCCGTCATGCTGCTGGTATCAATATACTTATTTGTGCAACTGAACTCCATCAGCAAGCAAACACGGACTCTTTACGAGCACCCATTCCAGGTGAGCAACACCATAAGGGAAATGAAAACCGAAATTTACCTGAACGAAAACCTTGCCAGAAATATCAGGTTTACAGATAACGACCGCCAGCTCGACAGCCTGAAAGCCATAATAGACCGGAAAGATAAATTCATACTAAAAAGTTTCAAAATTGTTTCACGGCAATACCTGGGCAACAAAGCCTCGGTCGACAGTGCAATAGCCATTTACACAGCGTGGGAAAACAGCTGCGATAAAATGTATCAGCTGAAAAAGGATGACAAAACCGACAGCGTTCAATTCCTCATAAAAAATAGTATAATTGTAAAATTCGACAGCCTGGTTTATTCCCTCAATATAATCTCCGATTTTGCGGAAAACAAAGCCAAAAATACGTTCAAAGAAGTTGTAAAAGCCGAAGACAATTCAACGCGTATATCAATTATCATGCTTTTCGTTTCCTGCATTTTGGTGGTATTCTTCATATGGTACCTTTCGAAAAACATTATACGCCCGATAAAAACCTTTGTGAGCGAAGCCAATATTTTATTAAAAAAAGAGGAAGCAACACAAGCTGTTGCCGACGAACAACTATTGCTGCTTACCCTGGCCGAATTAAAAAATGCATACCTGAACATCGAAAAGCAAAGCCATGAAATTGAGCTTAAGAACAATCAGCTTGCCACATTCAACATCGAGCTCGAAGACAAAGTGGAGCTGCGCACAGCCGAATTAATCATTGCCAATAATGAAATTGCAGTTCAGTACGAATCTTCGCGGCATCTGGCTTCCATCGTGCAATCGTCGGAAGATGCCATTGTGAGCAAATCGCTGGATGGAACAATCGAAAGCTGGAACCATGCAGCCGAAAAAATGTTTGGGTACACTGCCGGGGAAGCTATAGGGAAAAATATCCAGATGATCATTCCGCCGGAAAATACAGGGGATGAACATCTTATTCTTGAAAAGATACTGAACGATGAAACGGTTCATCATTATGAAACCGTAAGAATGAAAAAAAACGGCGAAAAATTCCCTGTTTCACTTACGGTTTCTCCTATAAAAGATAGTGAAGGGGAAATTACAGGGGTTTCGAAAATTATACGCGATATTACCCAGCGCGTGCGCGGGGAGGAAAATTTTGCCGCTTCCGAAATGCGCTATCGCCGCCTGTTCGAATCGGCAAAAGATGGTATTCTGATCCTGGATGCGGAAACAGGAATGATTGTGGACGTAAACCCGTTTATGACCGAACTGCTGGGTTACTCGCACAAAGAGTACCTGGGGAAATCCATATGGGATGTCGGCCACTTTAAAGACATAGTTGCCAACAAGGATAATTTCATGGAGCTGCAGCAAAAAGAATACATCCGCTACGAAGATCTTCCGCTCGAAACCTCAGCAGGGAAGATAGCGCATGTGGAGTTTGTCAGCAATGTGTACATAGTGAACAACCAAAAAGTAATACAATGCAATATCCGCGACATTAACGAGCGATACAGGGCGGAAGAAGCACAGCAAAAATGGAATGTCCAGTTTAAAAAACTTTCTGCTAATGCACCGGGAATGATTTTTCAGTTTACCCGTAGAGCTGACGGAAGTTTTTACGTTCCTATAGCCTCCGAAGGTATCCGTGAGTTGTACGGATGTAAACCCGAAGATGTACTGGAGGACTTTTCGCCCATAGCAGAATTCATACATCCCGATGATATTGTGAAAATGATGATGGAAATTGAACATTCTGCTAGAAATATGACACTTTTTAGTTTTGAGTACAGAGTTCAGCTTCCGGGCAAAGCAATGAAATGGCTGCTCAGTGTATCCACGCCCGAGAAAATGGAAGATGGCACTATTACCTGGTATGGTTTTAATACCGACATTACCTTGCACAAACAAGCTGAAGATGCGCTTTTCAAATTAACCGAACAGCTTGAGCACATTGGTGAAATGGCTAAGATTGGAGGTTGGGAACTGGATATTGCCACCACACAAGTCACTTATTCCAGAGAAACGGCACGCATTCATGAAGTAGATTTTCCGTATGTGCCGCCAAAGTTGTCGCAAGGAAACGAGCATTATCCTCCCGATGTTTGGCCTGACGTACAGGCGGCAGTGCAGGCCGCAATTGAGAATGGTACTGCGTATGATAGGGAGTGGCCATTTATTACAGCAAAAGGTAAGCGCATCTGGGTGAGGGTACAGGGCTTTGCCGTAATGGAAAACGGTAAGACAATTCAGTTACGCGGCACTTTTCAGGATATTACCGAACGCAAGCAGGCGGAAGAAAATATAAAACGCAGTGAATACAATCTTTCAGAAGCCGAACGCATTGGCAATTCCGGAAGCTGGGATTATGATGTGGCAACTGG
>CAIXAQ010000776.1 GCA_903917425.1 uncultured Bacteroidales bacterium | reverse complement strand
CACGTCCCATTTTATAATAATCATTCACATTTCCATTCGTAAGCTGAATTTTAAGCTTATAAGTATCGCCTGCACTTTGATATTTCTTTGTTTTGTTGTAGGAGGTAGCAATTTCCGAAAGCAACTCGATATTGGTGCTGTCGAGTTTAAAGGCTTTCTCAAGTTGTATAACTCCTAGCGAATCCTGTCCGTTTTTGCTTAAAATGCGGCCGTAATATATGTAATCGTTTGCGTTAATCTTTTCAGCCGGGGCATTAGCGATAAATTTACCAATATAATATTTAGCTTGGGTATATTGCTTTTCTTCGAAGTAGGAATATGCCAATGCACGATTGAGGTCATTGAATGTCACTGAGTCAACAGCCAGGATCTGATGTATCTGAACAATAGCTTCTTTATAGTCTTCGGTTTGAATCAGCATGTTTGCATACCTGCGTTTGGCTGCAATGTTGCCGCTACTCAGATCCAGGTACTTTTTGAAGTTTTCTTTCGATTCTTTGGGTTGTTTCATTTTTGCGTACAGGAATCCCATTTCGAGGTAAGCAGGCGCGAAGGAAGGGTCAATGGCAAGTGCTTCCTGGTAATAGGTTAATGCATCTGGATAACTTTTTATCCTGGTGTACAATTGCCCAAGCCTGACGCGTGCACGGGTTGAATTTGGAGAAAAATCCTGCGACCTTTTATAGTTCTCAGCCGCGCGGCTTCCATTGTTAAGTGTATTAAACCAGTAATCACCACGAACCAGATAAAGTTCCGGGTTTTTATTGTCAAGAGCTTCTGCTCTTCTTAAATAATCAAACACAAGTCCTGTATCTTTGCTTCCAACCTGAACATATGCTTCGGCCAGACGGATATACAGGGTAGCTTGTTCGGGTTTGGTAAGATTTGATTTTATTTTTTTTGCGGGAAGAAACACCTTAGCTGCTGCAAATCTTACCCCGGCTGTTGTTAAATCGTTCTGAATAAGAGCGATTTTGCCAAGTCCTACATAGTTCAAGGGTTCGGCTGCATTTGCGGCAATACCTTTATTAAAACGTTCAGCTGCTTTCTTGGCTATTGCTTCGAAGGGAATATTTGTCGGATCGATAAAATAGGAAGCTAATTGGTTTTCACCACTATAATAGAAATATTTACCATTAGTCGGCTCCTTGGCGCTCAGAGCATTAAAAGCATTGTCGGCTGCTTCAAATTGTTCCTGGTAAGTCAGGTTTAGTGCCGAATTCAAATCCTGTCCCATTGCAGTGCCTCCGATTGCAAACAAGGCAACCCCCGCAAGGGTTCTTTTAATAATCCTGGTAATTTGTAACATGGTTTTTCCTCCCTCTTATTTGAAAAATTAATCTTTTTTAATTTGAATTAGTCTTATCGGCATGGTTGCAGGTACAAGTCCTGATTTTAAAACAATCCGTTGACCCTGGTCTCCAGCTACAAAACTAGCAAAACCCGTGCCAAGACCCGAAAATGTTTCTCTGCTTATCATATATACATCACGGCAAAACGGGTATGAATTCTCGGCAATATATCCCTGGTATGGTTTACAGTAATCCATGGCATTGGTTCCAACTTCGAGAATACGTATTGATTGCAGAAATTTTTCCGAAATACTGTCCTGTGTGTCACTTATCCAGTTTACACTGATAATACCAAGTGCACTAGGGTTGTTTTTCACATATTTAATGACTTCTTCGTTGTTGTTGACGGCAAAACAATTTTCAGGGAAATTACCTGTGAGATTAAATTTTTCACGGAAATAACGCACATTCCCTGATTTATTGTTGTCGAAAACAATATTTATTTGTTTATCGGGAGACTTAGGATTTAACTGTTTCCAGTT
>CAIXAQ010000775.1 GCA_903917425.1 uncultured Bacteroidales bacterium | reverse complement strand
GGACCTACCCGACTCATTGTTTTTACAGGTCTTGGCACAAAGGCGACTACGTACACCAACGAAACTTTGCGCAGGGCGGCCGGTAGCGCCGCAACGCAACGGCGGGTTCCTATACTTCCGGTAATTCCACTACCTTTGTTTCCAACACATTAGATCTTGCCGCGGCCGGGTATAAAAACCAGACTATTTTCATAGGATACAGGCTTAATACGGTTTCCGGGGGCGACAGACTCGCCATTGACGATCTTAAGGTAACAGAAGACTCAACACATTTCATCAACCTGCATTTTATAGTAAATATGAAAAACTATATTGCTGACGGCCTTTTTGATCCGCGAAAAGATACCGTTGATATAGCTGGTAATTTCAACCATTTTGATGGAACTAAAAACATCCTTTCCATTGTTCCCGGCACTGATTCTACTATGTATGCCATTTCCATACCTGGATTTCTGGACGGGGACTATCTTGAATTTAAATTTCGCATCAACAGTACCTGGGACGATTCAATTGCCGAATTCCCTTACGGTCAACCCAACAGGGTGTGGACCGTTCAGCCCGGTAAATACTCTTACTACTGCTTTTACAACGACAAAGAGACCAACATATCCATAGTCCCCGAAAACAAGATAATGGACCAGGTGAAAATCTATCCAAACCCGGTTCAAAGCATGTTGCAGGTTGAAATGCCCGAAAACATTGACAGACTGCTATTGGTAAGCCTTACCGGCAGCAAGATACTGGAACAAAAAACAAATTCCGGAGATACAGTTATCCTGAATGTAAGTTCTCTGCCGACAGGAACTTACATGTTGCTGTTTTATACCGGTAAGGTTTTTGTCGGAAGCAAAAAGCTGATAAAAAATTAAATTTAATCGTACTCACTTTCATTGACAGAGTAAGAAACAACAACAGGCAGAAATAAATAATTTTTTGCCTGCTGATTTGATTTTCCTTTTCACAGATTCGCCTTAATTACATGCTTTCCAACTAACAAAGCCAATATTTAATCCATGAGTGACCAAATTAAACATGAATGTGGAATTGCTTTTATCAGGTTATTAAAACCACTTGAGTATTACTATTCCAATTATGGAACCACTCTTTACGGGATAAACAAGTTGCACCTGCTGATGGAAAAGCAGCACAATCGTGGTCAGGACGGAGCGGGAGTTGCAAGCATTAAACTCAACGTAACCCCCGGCAACAGGTATATTGACCGGGTAAGATCGAACGCGGCAGCACCTATTGACGATATTTTTAAACAGATATACAAACCCTTTCAGTCCATTTTAAACACTGACCCCGAAAAGATAAATGATTCTATCTGGCTGAAGAACAACATGCCTTTTTTTGGCGAGGTTTATATGGGGCATCTTCGCTACGGCACTTTTGGGAAAAATAATATTGAAAATCTGCACCCGGTAGTTCGTTACAATAATTGGATGACCCGGAACCTGGTATTAGCCGGAAATTTCAATATGACCAATGTGGATGAGCTATTTCAGCGGCTCGTCGAATTCGGTCAGTACCCGGTTGAAACATCTGATACAGTTACTATACTTGAAAAAATCGGCCATTTCCTTGATGATTCCAACGAAGAATTGTATCGCAAATTCAAGAAGGAGGGCTTTAACAAACAAGAAAGCACCGAATTGATTGCCAAAAACTTAAACATAAAAGAATTGCTGACACAATCGTCAGAACACTGGGATGGAGGGTATGCCATCGCCGGCATGTTCGGTCATGGCGATGCATTTATTTTGCGCGACCCCAACGGGATACGTCCGGCATACTGGTACAAAGATGACGAAATAGTGGTTGCAGCCTCCGAACGCCCTGTAATACAAACCACGCTGAATGTTTTGTACGACGATGTTCATGAAGTGAAGCCAGGGCATGCGCTCATTGTAAGGCGCGACGGCACAGTGGAAGAAGCTCAGATTAAAAAGCCGGCAGAGAGGCGCTCCTGCTCATTCGAGAGGATCTATTTCAGCCGGGGCACCGACAAAGAGATTTATAATGAGCGCAAGCAATTAGGAATTGCATTAACCAAAAATATACTTTCGGAAGTCGGCCACGATCTGATCAATACTGTTTTCAGCTACATCCCCAATACTGCCGCATCTGCGTTTTACGGCCTGGTTGAAGGGCTGAATACGGTGTGCGATGAGATAAAGTCGGATAAAATATTGAATGCCGGCCCGAATATAACACGCGAACAACTGCAGGAAATTTTCCTTCTGAAACCGCGTGTTGAAAAAGTTGCCGTCAAGGACATCAAACTACGCACTTTTATCACACAAGATTCCCAACGCAACGACCTGGTGGCGCATGTTTATGATGTAACTTATGGAACCGTGCGCCGCGGCGTCGACAACCTGGTAGTGATAGACGACTCTATTGTGCGGGGCACTACATTGAAGCAGAGCATCATTCGTATACTCGACAGGCTGGGGCCTAAAAAAATAGTGATTGCTTCGTCGGCGCCTCAAATCCGCTATCCTGATTGTTATGGAATTGATATGGCTAAGATTACGGATTTTATAGCCTTCACCGCTACCATAGGGTTGCTGAAAGATACCCACCAGGAAGCTATCCTTAATGAAGTTTACCGTAAATGCAAAGCCCAGGAAAAATCACCAAAGGAGCAGATGGTTAACTATGTGAAAGAAATTTATGATCGTTTTACACCTCAGCAGATTTCGGCAAAAATCGCTCAATTAGTCACTCCTGCGGGCTGCAAAGCTGAGCTAGCTATAGTATATCAATCTATTGCAGATCTGCACCATGCCATCCCTAATCACACCGGAGACTGGTATTTTACAGGGAAATATCCAACGCCGGGCGGATACAAAGTCCTCAATAAATCCTTTATTAATTTTATTGAGGGAAGGAACGAGAGGGCGTATTAAGTTAGACGGGTTGATGAGGGACGACAAGGTGAGGGGTGACAAGGTGAGGGGTGATGGGGCGACATGGCGAAGATAGTGTGGAATAAAAAGCATTTTATTCCACAACATTATCCCTATTAATAGCCTGTCATCCAGTATTTTATCATTTTTACACACATAGGAGTCATAATTGATTCGGATGAAATTGAACCCCGGCAATTTCATGCTGCTTTTGTCTCACTGCCATAATCACTCCTTTTTTATCAGTAGCCGTTACTTTCATGTACTTCAGAAGAGCCTGTAGTGCTGACAACATGCGAATGGCGCCTCCCAACTGACAAAGGCTCTGCTAAATCCCCGAAAATATTTTCCGGGTCAGGAAGATATTCATCGATGGAGTACAAACCCTAAAAATAGAAATTACGCCTGGTTTATTGTATTTTTATGGCCTGAAAAGTGGGTTTTACTATGCTGATGCCAGCCGAAAATGTATTTGAACTGATGAATTCCAATGGAAGCAGGAAGCAAGCCTTCCTGTTCGGGATCGATTTTGAAGTTCAGCAAGGGTTTTTCTGTACACCGGAAAAAGCGTTGATGGCAGGCATTTACTTCAATGTCAACGAAATTACAAATTTTCCGGATCAGCCGTTTAAAAATCCGTCTGTAGTAATGCATAAGCATCCGGTAGAGTACCGTTTGTATGAAAAGTCATATGAAATAGTACGACGCAACCTTATTGCCGGAAATTCGTACCTGACAAACCTTACTTTCCCGACGGCAATTGATGTAAACCTGACGCTTCCTGAAATATTTGCTCGAAGCAGAGCCAGGTACAGGCTTTTGTTCCAGGATCAGTTTGTTGTTTTTTCGCCCGAAATATTTGTTCAGATTAGCAATTCTACCATTCATTCTTTTCCTATGAAAGGCACAATCGATGCATCCCTGCCTGATGCGGAAAATGGGATACTGAATGATCCGAAAGAAACCGCCGAACACAACACCATTGTAGATCTGATTCGCAACGACCTTAGCATGGTAGCTTCGGGGGTGAAGGTCGAACGATTCAGGTATGTCGAAAAAATCGTTACGCACGAAAAGTCGCTTTTACAGGTTAGTTCCGAAATTTCGGGTAAACTTCCCGCAAATTACCTGGATGAACTGGGAAATATATTTCGTAAGCTATTGCCCGCCGGCTCTATTTCGGGAGCACCCAAGAAGAAAACGCTGGAAATCATCCACGATGCCGAAACGTATTCAAGAGGCTTTTATACCGGTATTTTCGGGTATTTCGATGGGTCAAAACTTGATTCCGGGGTCATGATACGTTTTGTTAAGAACGAAAACGGGAAATTGCTTTTTTTCAGTGGCGGAGGGATAACAGCAAACAGTCATTGCGTCAGCGAGTACAACGAGTTAATTGATAAAGTTTATGTCCCCTTTATTTGAAACCATACGCCTGAAGGATGGAGTGCTTCAGAACCTGGAACTCCATAATTCCCGGATGAACCATTGCAGAAAGACTCTTTTTGCTGCTTATAACCCCCTTGATCTTGAAAACACAATCCGGATTCCAATCGAAAACCGCCAGGGTATTTATAAATGCAAAGTAATCTACACGAAAAATATCGAACAACAAAGTTTTGAACTATACACCGCACGGAGGATAGAATCGCTCAAACTTGTGATAGATGATAACATTACATATCAATACAAAACCACCGATCGTTCCTGTCTCGAAAAATTGTCTGACCAACGCGAAAAATTCGACGATATATTAATTATTAAAAACGGATTTATAACGGATACCAGTTTCTCGAATATCATTTTCCATGATGGATCACAATGGCTTACCCCTTCGAATCCATTGCTGAAAGGAACCATGAGAGCGTATTTGCTTAAATATAAGTTAATTGAAGAAAAAGGAATTAAGGCTGAGGATCTTCCTTTATTTCGAAAAGCACGGCTTATAAATGCTATGCTGCCATTTGAAATTGGTCCTGATATTGAAATTGAGAATATACGGTTTCAATAAATGAATGCAAAATATGCCAACATATAGCGTAAAAATCAAAAGAACCGCTTCAAGACGGTTCTTTTGTGTTTATCCTCATTAATCATTACCATTTTATTGCGGCAGCAATCGAATCGGCAAGGAATTTCATTTCATCTGCAGGAAACGACATTTTTGGCCGGCTAAAATTAATGTCGTCCATTGTATTAAGGGGAACCAGGTGTATATGCGCATGAGGTACTTCCAGGCCAATGACAGCCACACCCACTTTTATACAAGGCACAGTCTGTTTGATAGCCTTGGCAATCTTCATGGCAAACTGCCAAAGTTCCTTGTACGATTCCTCGTCCAGGTCAAACAGGTAGTCTGTTTCCTGCTTTGGAATTACCAGTGTATGGCCCTTTGCCAATGGATTAATATCGAGAAAGGCGAAAATTTTCTCATTTTCAGCTAACTTATACGAAGGAATTTCCCCGGAAGCGATTCGTGCAAATATTCCAGCCATTGCTATGCTATTTTATTATTATTTCGATAACCTCCACGGTAATTAACCCGGCAGGAATTGTAATATCCACTTTGCTGCCCTTCTTCTTCCCTAACAGCCCTTTCGCAATTGGCGACGAAACAGATATTTTACCTGCTTTCAGATCGGCCTCGTTTTCGGGAACCAGTGTATAAGTCATTTCGACATTATTCTTGAGATTCCTGATTTTAACAGTCGACAATATCTGAACTTTGGTTGCATCCATTTTCGATTCGTCAATGATCCTGGCATTCCGAAGCATATCCTGCATTTTCGAAATTCGCATCTCAAGCATTCCCTGGGCATTTTTAGCCGCATCGTATTCGGCATTTTCCGAGAGGTCACCTTTATCGCGGGCTTCCGCAATTTGCTGAGAAATCATAGGGCGCTCGATGTGAATGAGGTGCTCCAACTCTGTTTTAATTTTCTCAAAACCTTCTTTTGTGTAATATGTTACCTGTGTCATATCGGTAGCCATTTGTGTTTTATAAATAAGAAGAAAAGACCCTTAAAAAAAGGGTCCTCACTGGAAATATTTAACTATTAAAGCAGTTTGTACTGCTGTTTGTTTTAGAAGCTAAGCCTCACAGCCATAGTGTGACATCCCTTGAATGGGTCAGTGGCACGATAGGAATAATCAATCGAGAACAACGAGTTTTTTTCTTTGTTAAGCGGATACTGAATAGTCACACCTGCACTTGGTCCGGTAAGTGCCGTAGTACGATCAGTACTTGATGTGATTCCGTTTTCGTAAGTATATCCGCCGCGTAACATCAGGTAGT
This sequence comes from uncultured Bacteroidales bacterium, assembly GCA_903917425.1. Classification (GTDB taxonomy): domain Bacteria; phylum Bacteroidota; class Bacteroidia; order Bacteroidales; family UBA4417; genus UBA4417. The sequence continues at coordinate 10,063 of CAIXAQ010000775.1, read as the reverse complement.
CTTTCAAATTGTATTCAGCACCAAAAATAAACTGATCGTTATTGAATGCATTTGAAACGAATGCTCCTGCCAGGGTGAGTGTGTGTATTTCGTTAAAGAGAAACGCATACGAGCCACCAATGTTCAATTGCGAAGGCAATTCGAATTCGGCAGAACGTTGCTCTACCGTGAACTGGCTCTCCTGCCCCGGTAAAAAGCTGCGTATTGACAAACCGTCACCTTTAAACTTCATGGTAGGACCTACGTTTTTAAGCGAAATCCCGAAATGGATATTTTCTCTTTCACCCGTAACATACTGTATACCAGCATCGATAGCGATACCCTGGGCTCCCACATCACTTATAGATTCTGAAATAAGTTTCAGGTTAAATCCGCCATAAATTGCATTCGAGAAAGCCTTGGCGTACGCCACGTTTATATTCATGTAGGTTGGCGAAAAAGTTCCAATTCCGCCTTCAGGTAAATCAACTGTTGTAATAGGGATATCACCGAAACTCATCGACATAACCGTTACACCCAAAACGCCGGATTCGCCAACTTTTTGACCAAAACCAAAGTTATTTATCCCGATCTGTGATCCTTTTAACCACTCCGTATGGCTGAAAATCAACTCCGTTTTCTTGGTAAACGCCAGGCCTGCAACGTTGGTATATAAACTTTCGAGGCCGAAACTGTTTGCAACATTTACGCCACCCCAACCCGAACTACGCGCCCAGGGATTGATTAATAGTTCCGATGCCCCAGCTTGTCCGGACCGGTCTTTATTCCCGGCCAGGGTTGTAAGAGGAAGAACCAATACCACCGTCAGGAGGACTGCTATGATCGACTTATAGATATTTTTCATGTGTCAGTCTGTTTTAGAATTGTATGTGCTGTTTTCTCCTGATTATTAGAATGCGTTTAAGTCGACAGGTCGAAGTGAACCGAACCATTTAATCACTCTTTCGCCCTGATCTGTCGAAATATGTATGAGGTAAACACCACCGGCAATAGGAATACCGGCAAAGTTTTTCAGATCCCAGTCAATGGATGTTTTAGCTTCATCCTTGTTGAATTTCCTGATAATATTTCCATTGGTTGCATAAATTGTTATGATACATTTCTGCGGTAAGTTAACAATTTTAACCCTGTTGTCTAACTGATTCGTTTCATACGAATCGTAGGCTCTGTAAGGATTAGGAACCACATTAATTTTATCAAGGTCAGTTTCTGCTTTAGTTACATCATTGGTATCAGTCATTACACCTTTGGTGTCGAAAGTATACATTGGCCAATAATTGTTAGCATTTTGCACTCCGCTCATAGCGGTGGAAAAATACCGGGCATAAGGTTTTATTACCCTGATTTTAACTTTCACCTCATTATCAAGCCATGCTGCCTGTCCCTCCCGTGGACCGATGGGGATGGATGTCCACATACAGTTAGAATACTGTATAGCTTTCATCATGTTCCTGTTTGGTACAATAGGTGCTGGATAAGTTGCATTTAAAGTTTTTACAAAATGTGCACAGCCATCGTAGGCAGGGTTATCATACACAGTAGCGGCAAATATTTTATTGTTAGGGTCGGCATATTTCTTCTTGCCGGCTGTGTGAGCCATAATATAAATATAATGACGACCGCCCATAATGGTTTTCCCATTGGGGTTATTTGGGAAAACAACTCTCGAAGATGGATTGAATTTCATATCACGACCATTATCCGCAACCAGTCTTGAATCTTCCCCGAAGATGATATTGAGACGTTCACCGGTTTCGACATTGATGGCGTAACCTGGAAACCAGCCCATACCGCGAGGTGAAATAAAATCTGAATTTTTTGCCGGATCGGTACTTACAACCGCCGTATCCCCATCCTGATTTACCGAACGTCCGAACCGTAAGTCATGTTTTTTAACCTTGCCCTGGGCATCTGCCTGTTTGGGTGATTCTTCGACAACAGCTGAGCGTGTCCACAACGAACGATCGCTGGTGAAAACGACATCAATGCCTGCAAAATCGGCGATCATGTTCAAACTTTTCGACATATTACCGGCAGCAACCGCTTCGTATTGTGCTACACCAAATATGGTATCAACTGCCATGGCAGGAGCGGCAAAAATATAAGGCGACCATGTTCCTCCCAATACTTTTTCATACTCTGCATCCGGATCATAAGCCTTCTTACTACCCACATTCCAGTCGTATGCATCTTTAGAATTACCGGCCCTTATCCAGTCAAGTATGGGTTCTCCATCCACGTCAGGAAGGAAATTTAACCAGGTTTTTGTCGAATCCTGATAGGTAATACTTCCTCCCAGGTAACCATTTTTTGGCAGTACCGGAGCCCAGACAGGTATATTTCCAACGGGTGGTCCCGGATCAATGTTATAATCCACAATGTAAGGCCCTGGATACAGAGTTTGTTCAATATTTACCGAGAGTCCCAGATCCAGGAATAACTGTTCATTCTTAATATCGGTGGTAGTATCCGACACATAGATTTTTCCTGTTTTGGTATCCGTAAGCGACCAGCGCGAAACCATCATGGTTGTATCCTGGCCATCAGTTCCAACCCTTACCTTTATTTTAAACATGGAGTCAAATTGTATCGTATAATTTCCGTCTTTTACATTGAGCGGATCGATAATTTTAACATCCACGGGGCTGTTCCCTTTTTTGTAAGTAAGATTATAGGCTATAGGGTAATTTGCACCACCCGGAAGATTGGTAATTGAGTCAGCCATTGGTTTTGAAAGGATTTCGGTAACCGACTCATCCGATAACTCGAGGAACCTTCCCCCATTTCCCTGCCCGGCAGTGCGGGTAACAATTACACCATCTCCATACTCACTCTGAGCCGAAACAAGCCCGATCGAAGTATGAGGTATGCCTGTATAGGTTTTAATATTTTTACGTCCTGCCAGGTAAGGTAATTTTTGTCCATCAAGTGAATTTACATCTGTTTGAACATATTTTTTATAATTATTCTGACCATAGGCTATTGCCAGGTAATAATATTGTTTATGGTTAACCAGTGCCACCTCGCTAAAGGCATCTTTCGTCATCTTTATGGAGTGCACTATACCAGCATTAACTCCGTTTACTTCTTCGGTTGGTACACTTCCTCCCAGGTTTTGGTTGTAATTATAATTAACCAATTGAGCAACATTGTTTTTTATATCACATTGATATACTAACCGGGCAAGGTCATTGTTATCCAGGTCGGCAACTGATACCGTAGCATTTTTCAACTGGTAGATCTGGTAGCCCTCGAAGTGATATAAAGAATCCCAGTGAGCTGTAGATGAACCTTGAATACGTGGATCATATTCCACATATTTTTCCTGGTAGTTATTACCTGCATCGTTGGTCTTGCGGTTCGAAATATAAAGGATTAATTCCTGGTCCATTTCCCGAATGGTAAGGTCAGGGGCATTCGGCCCGGATATAACTTTAAAACAATTATCGAACAACATCTGGCATTTATCATCCACCTGCTGAAGCATTTGAACAGAAGCTAAAGGGCCGCCGGATTGTGCCTGTGCCCATGGAATACCAACCGTTATATAGTTTACAGCACCGGGTTCCAGAATAAAAGGTCCTGCCGATTCCATAAAACGACGGTCATCCGGTGCATTACCAGCCGTAACTTCAGTCCAGTTTTTAGGAGACTGAGGTTTGCCTTGTGTTCCCCAATCGTAAATATCAGTGGTTCCGGGGAACATAAAATCGCATGTATCTCCGTAAGCTCCGGCAGTTGTATGACCGTTCCCGCCGTAGCGCATTTTAGTTCCGTCTTTCCAGATACCTTTAAGGTAGTTGTAGTATTCGATAGCTACCGACGGGTCATTCATGTAAGCAGCTCCGCCGTTGTTGTGATACACAAAGCGACGCATACCAAAACGCTCATCATTCTGAATACCGTTTCCAAAATTAATACCGTTGATAGCGGCAGAATTAACAATAGTGTATATGGTTCCTTGTGGAGTAATCTTTTCAAGAGTATCACCATCCCATTGCACAAGTTTCTCCGCGCCAGTCCATAACTGATCCGGATTTCCTTTCAGATGCCATGTCGGATCGGCTTTTAACGAAGGATTATCACCATACATGGTTACCGTATCCGGATCTATATATGGTCCCTGGAAAAAGTCAACCCCGATTGCAGGTGGCTTATCGCCATAAGCAAACGACTGACCGTTACCATCCACGGCTGTTCCGTTGTAGCAGTAACCAAGTCCGCGCATAACGTCACAACCTACGTAATCATCTTTTGCATAACCCAGATCGGTATCAACCCATTGGCTGAAATAAGTTTGAGTCAGCCTGTAAGTAGAACGGTTTATAATTTCATAACTGTAAAAAGTCATGTTGTTAATTTCATCATTGGTCGAAAAACCAAATGCCTGAGCCCTGATTTCCAACCCTATAGGCTGACCTTTTGATTCGGTATGAATATTTCCCTTGTCATTAAACACCCACCATAAAGTAGCATCGCCTTTCAGCACCTGGTCAACAAGGTTACCTGCTCCTTCAGCCGTTGGGATTTTGGTTCCGCAAAGTTCGTTGGAAAGATCATAATACGGATAATCGCCATCTTCCATTGGATTATATTCGCCGTTTGGCTCAAGAGGTCCTGCACCGTCAGGATCATTGTCATAGAAAGGTGCTAAATAAAAGCTCTGGCCCTTTGTTTCATCACCGTGCGCAGGATAATCTTTGATGGATGTAGGTAACTGGTAATCAGGATGTCCTGGTTTATCAGCCCAATAGGCAAGAAAGTTATCGACTTCCGACCGGGTGATATAATGCAATTTATCGTATTTTGCACACACATCAGGGGTAATGGAAGCTTTTCCGTCAAGGGTCAATGGTCCTGGCCAGTAGTCGTTACCAACCTGCCTGTAACGCAATGCAGCCATTTTCAACTGACCATTGGCATCGAGACCCCCGATCCAGAGTGCTGCCGAAAACATCGACATTTGTTTTGATCCTTTTGGAACCTCGTACTGTGCCACTTCAAAGTCCCACCACATATCGCCGCCTGTATTAATACGGGTGCGCACATTATTAATTTCGAGCCATTTGAAATTTGCACCAGGCGAACAACCGGCAGCAGTTTGTTTAACAACCGGAACCCCTGATTTATAATGATACTGCTCTGCCTTGGCAGTATTTGCCAGTAACAGGAAGCCCAACAAAATCGCCGGAAGAATACGGAGTATATTTTTCATAGTACTTGTTTGTTTTTTGTTTCTATTCAGCATTGGATTTCGATTAGAAGCTTATTCCTACTCCAATACGGATCATACGTGGTGAACTGTAATTGTATGGATTGTTGACACTGATCTTGTACATATCGATATACGATTGTGTATCAAGCTGGGAATTAATCTGCGACTGATATTCGGCGGCTGCCAGGTATCCGTCATCGTCAGGATTACCGGTGGCTGCATATACACTCATGATATTCTGCGTGTTCAGTATATTCAGTATCTGAAGGTATGCATTCAGGAAGTATTGTTTTTTATTCCCTTTGGAGTCTTTTCCGGTAGCTATGGTAAAGTCCTTATCAAAACGACCATCCATCCTGAATGACCATGGTAATCGCGAACCGTTGATGGATCCCTGAATAATGTTGACGGGAGCTGTAAGTGGCGAAATTTTGCTGGAACGGGTATAAGGTGTGCCGGATCCGCCGTTCATTGTTATATTAAAACCTGCATTTTTCAAAAACTGAACTCCTCCGATGACAGGTCCGTTGTAATCGGCTCCTTCACCGTAACGGTAATCCACATTTAGCTGGATGGCATGACGCTGGTCGGCCTCGAGTGGTATAAGGTTACGTAGGTTTGGTTGACCCGAGCGAATCAGAGCTGATGATGTTTCAGGATTGGAACCTGTACCATTTGCGAACTGAAGTGTGTAATTTGCCCTTACACGGACATTGCCGGTGCGTCGAAGGTCGTATGCCACGGTCAGACCTTTAACAGTTCCAAAGTCGATATTATTATAGGAATAATACGTTTTGGGGAATGCTCCGGTATAACGGTACGATTGAATCTGGTCGCGCGACTCGATATAGAAAGCAGAAATATTTATTGATGATGAATTGGAAATTTTTTGCTGAAAACCTAATTCATAATTTACATTCTTTTCAGGTTTCAGGTTTGGATTGGTCATAGTTGGGTTAGAATCATATTCCCAAAACAGGTAGTTAATAGGATTGAAAACCGCGTTTGATTTTGGTCTTTGTGTGATTACGTCGTAATGTGCATAAAACAATGCCTCGTCAGAAATTGGGAAAGAGAATGAAATACGCGGCATAACCGATATCTGGGGTACATAATCGGTAAACGAACCACTGCTTATCTCTCTTTTTTTATCACCACTTAAATAAGGTATAATTCCATTACCGGCATCAAGGGTAAGAGTTGGGTCGAGCAGCACAGATCCTTGCGAATCGTACCAGCTATTGCCGTTACGATATCCCATAATCCGGGTGGGTTCGGCCAGGTTGTCAACATAAACCACGTAATCGGGTCCCATACTTTTAGGATGCGTACCCAGATCGCTAACCTCGGAAACAGTTTTAACCGGGTACAGCGAATAAGGATCGGTTAATACACTCTGGTTGGCATCGAAACGGTCGACACGCACACCTACGTTGAATACCAGGTCATCGAACGAAAACTTATCAGAGATATACCCTGCCATATAAATGGGCTGATTGGGTGCAATTTCACGGGTATAGTTCCCATTGGCATCTGTCTTGTTATAGAAATCCATAGTACTTGGATTTGAACTTAGCTTTTTGCCGTAATAATCGTATCCCCTGGCTGCTGCAAACGGACTTCCGCTGTTGAGAAATTCATCCGGGCTAAAGTAATTTACCGAAATAGGTTCAGCAAGGTTAACAGTATGCCTTACACTTTTATCGTCGATATAGGATATGGTATTTGAATTGAGGTCGTATGAATTTACATCAATCCATTCAGTTCCGTTTTTGGGTAAGCCCATGGCATTACGCAGGTTTATGTCGAAAGTACGTTGCGAAGCACCGTCATAAAGCCTTCCAAAATCATATTGTTTAACGTTGGTGGTATCACCGTTCCTGATTTCCTGGTAATTCGTCTCGATTGTATCCATTAAATTGAGCTGGATGATATGCGAGTTTGTCAACTGGAACATCTGGGGCCAGAAAGCGGTAGGCGCATAGGAGTAACTGCTTTGACTGTAACGTTCGAACGTGAAACCTAATTTTATTTCGTGGTTTCCGACATCGGCTGAAAGATTCATATTAGCGGTAACCTGGGTAGTTGAATTCTTTCCGTAACCTGCCTGTTGATTACCCGGTGCAGACCACAAACTGTAAACACCGCCAAAAACGCCATTTGGGTTATACCCGTTCAGCATTCCTCCTCCTGCATAAATATCATCAACCCTCCTGGGGTTTGGGTACAAATCGTAGTAATTTGTGGTATAATTGGCAATAATCGGGTTAAACTCAGCACGTTGAAATGTTACCAAAGTGTCGGAAAATCCATTCATTGTCCTGATTTGTGTAGGAACACCATTAATAGAATCTTCCGTACGGTCGTAACCTCTTTCTTTGTAAGTATCAAATTTACCCACATAACCATACGAAAACAGATTGTCTTTCAGGTCAGGGTCTTCGGTTTTGTTTTTTATACTGGTATAGTCAGCCTGAATTGAGTAATAGATATTTTTGATCAGGTTGTTGCCTTCTTTTGCTGCCGGGAAACGCTGGGTAAAGCGGCCGAATACACGCCATTCATTTCCACTGGAAATAGTGTTGCGGTTGTAATTAAAAATAGAGTTGTACAGGTTGAAGTTATTCCCGGCGTATGCCCTGTAGGAACCGCCGAAAGAAAGGTTAGTATTCTTCCCGGTTTTTACATCAAGTTTACCGGAAGTATTAATATCGTAACCATTACTGTTAAGCGAAGTTTTCAGGGATTCCAGGTCGCTCATGCGGATGAATTCAGCATTTTGATAGGTTCCTGATCCTGTTCCCGAAGGTCGGAGAGGATTTTTTTCGAGTTCTGCCAGCTTGGCATCATTCACTTTATAGAGACCCAATGGCAACGTAGCACCGTCTTTATGATAATTAAAGTCGCCTGCGATGAAGTATCCTAGCAGAGCTTCTGTTTTTTCTTTATTCATAAAAAGCGGTCCCGTCATGTTTAATCCAATACGGTGGCTTCCATAAGGATCGAGGAATTGGGAAGTTTGCAACTCAAGTCCACCGCCGAATTTCCGTGAAGGTCCTTTAGTTGTAATATTGATGATACCGCCTGTTGCATCACCGTATTGTGCGGGAACACCTCCAAGCATAACTGACACCTGTTCGATGGCTGATTCTGGTAAACTCCCCGTGCCACGAACTTTTATACCGTCAATGTATGTAACATTACCCTCCGAACGCTGTCCGCGAACGTTTCCAACTTCACCGTCGCGTGAGAATACACCTCCAACGCTGGTGGCAATGGATTGAGCATTCCTGTTAGGCATCTTCGATATTTCCGCCGAAGTAACTGTAGCACCGGTTACTGTTTTATCTTTATCAATGAGTGGAACTTTGTACTTGGTAATAGTTACCCCTTCGACCTGAACAGCAGTCGATTCCAGTTCGATATTAAGGTATTCGATCATACCGGAACGGATTGGAATACCGGTAATCTGCACCTGCTTGTATCCGAGGAATGAAACTTTCACATCGTAGGTTCCCGGAGTTATCGGCTTGATTGTGTATTTGCCGTCGAAGTCCGTAGCAGAACCACCGGCTTGCGTTCCCTTGTTCTCAACAATAATGTTAGCAAACGGAATGGGTTCCTTGGTTAACTTGTCGGTGACTTTACCCTGCAAGGCACCCGATTGGGCTAGTACCGCTGCGTGTGCTGTGAGAAACACAACAAGGAGAAAGAGTAATTTTCTTACCATAAGATTGGTTTTTATTTTGCTGTAAATGTAATAGCCTACCTTTAAAAAAGCACGTAAAGGTAAAAATATTTTTAACTTCTGTTAACAAATAATTAAGGATGAGAAAAAAATCACCTTAAAAGTACTTCCGATTAAGTAATTCACTGAAAATGATCGCTTCGCGCAGATTAAATTTTTTCTCAATATTTCCCTTTTTCACCGGCAGTTCGTTGTTTTCGGGATTAATCCTGTTTCCCAATGACTCATTCCATGCAAAAATGTTTGGCACGGACGCTATATTTGTATAAACCGATGAACCCCTGTCTGGAAAAGTTGCAGCCTGTTCCTGGACAGATGGAATAGCTACTGTTGACTTAACAGGCTGATCAATTTGTTGAACTGGTGCAGGTGCGCCGCTGAGTTCACGCAGAAGGTCATCGAATATTGATTTGCCTCCACGCTGATTTCCCGGTATAGGAAGAGGTGATGATGACGACGGACCGGAGGGCGGTAAATTAGATGATTGTTGCTTCTGAATGGCCTTTTGCCTGGCCGAGTATAATGTATAGGCCACCCAAACAATACCAACAAGTATGTAAATGAAATTTTCCATTGGAAACGTAACTGTATGATTTTGTGTGTAAAGATATAAATATTCCAGAATAATTTTGTGGATAATATTCAGGACTCAAAAAAAGTTACAAGTTTCGAGTATAAAAAACCCGCACCCGGCACATTGTCCTCTTTGTATTTTGAAATTGGAAACTCAGACACTTTTTAAATTTACCAAATCTTTTCTCCGAAAGCGTTATGGTTAGAAGACGGAAGTCCGAAGACGGAAGAATACTCAATTGGAGATAACAATTCATAGTATTTCCCGCCCATTGCCCCTCCACATGTCGCCTCTCGCTCCTTCAGAATTTATAAAATACAATTTTAAACAGCCTCTTCTATTTCTTATTATGGTTCTACCACGAATTTAATGGAATTGGTTTTAAAAGGCCAGAAGACCGAAGTCAGAAGATGGAAGAAAGTGCTAATTTGAAATTTATTCCTACTCATTATAAGCGATTTGAATAAAGGTAATTGACCAGAAAGCTCCAAATTTATGGGATAAAAGAAGTTGTGAAGAGAACTTC
>CAIXAQ010000774.1 GCA_903917425.1 uncultured Bacteroidales bacterium | reverse complement strand
ACCCGGAACCTTGGAACCCGGAACCTTGGAACCCGGAACCTTGGAACCCGGAAATTGCACAAAAACTTTCAATCAATGAAAACAAACAACAACCAAAAACATACCGAAACCCTCGCCAGGTACCTGAGTGGTGAAATGAGTACCCCGGAAATGCGTGCGTTCGATGAAGGAACCGGTATTTCGGAGGAGGATAAAAAAGTGATCGAAAAAATGAAAACACAATGGTCAGCCATAGAAGGATACGAAGAACCTAAAGTCACTGACACCCGAAAAGCCTGGAATAAACTGCACAGCCGCCTTGCCGGTGAAAACCTTATTCCGGATCAGGTTTTAGTGCAAAAAAACAGTTTTATTCCGGCCCTGCTTAGGGTAGCCGCCGTACTTTTCATTTTTTTGGGAATAAGTGCAGTAGTATATTTTGCTTATAACCACAAACCCGCAACTGAAATGGTGGAGGTTAATACCAGCAACGAGGCAAATACGCTGATAAAGACACTATCCGATGGATCCGTTATCTATATTGCTCAAAATTCGCTGTTCTCATTTCCGAAAGAATTTGAAAAGGATTCGCGTAACGTGGAACTAAAGGGTGAGGCTTTTTTTGATATCGTTTCAAATCCTGACAAGCCATTTAGCATTGAAACTGACAAGGCGATAATACAGGTTTTAGGGACTGCTTTTAATGTTAGAACGAAGAATGGCACTGATTTTGAACTTCTTGTCGATAGGGGAAAAGTGAAAGTTACCCTGAAAAGTGATCCATCCCGTGCCGAATTCGTCACTGTGGGCGAAAAAATTTCGATACATAATGAAGGCCTGGTAAAATCAAAGCAAACCGGCTCCGGATCCAAGGCCTGGTACAAGCAAAGCATGCATTTTAAAGACGAATCCCTTCGGAATATAATAAATGTGTTAAATCGGAATTTCAATACTACATTTGTATTTGCTGACAATGAAACAGGAAACCGGAAACTGACGGTTACATTCCGGAACGAAACTGCCGAAACCATGACCGAACTTATTTGTACGACCCTCAACCTGAAAAGCCAAAATATAAATGGGTCTGTTGTATTATCTGAAATTAAGGAAGACGCGAAGAGTAATTGATCTTCATGCTTTTAGTCTTAAATACAAGTGTCTGCACACCCGAAGGGTGTCTGACACTTTAACTTTAAATGCCCGCAGAGTGTCTGACACTTTAACTTTAAATGCCCGCAGGGTGCCTGGCTCTTTAAGGTTTTATCACATACTGTTTTTACTTGTTTTGGCAAATTCCGCATTCGCACAGCAATCATTGCTGGATAAACCGATCAGCATTCCCAAACAACATACAACTCTTTATAATGCATTGAATATCATTTCACTGAAAGCAGATTGCCTGTTTGTATACGACAGCCGGATAGTCGAAAGTGATAAAAAAGTAAAACTCGTTGCCGACAATCTGCCATTGAGGCAAGTGCTCGATAATTTACTCGTAAACCCTGAATTGGACTATAAAGTTATTGGAGAACATATTCTTATTTATCGTTCATCTAAAGATAGTCATGCTGTTTTGCTGCCGAAACCGCCCCTTCCGGCGAAAGATACGCTCAAAAATATTGTTATTAAAGGACATGTGTTCGATAACGAAAACAAAACGGCTATTTCATACGTGTCAATTGGTATCCAGGAAGAAAACATCGGAACCATAACCAACGATGATGGCTATTTCACACTCAAAGTGCCGGCTTCATACTCCGGATCGTACCTGCTAGTGTCGCACATAGGCTATACAGGACAACGTATTCCGATACAATTGCTTAACGAACAAAAGGTCGATATTTTTCTTGACCGCCGCATCATTTCCATACAGGAGGTTATCATTCGTTACATCGATCCGAAGACAATTGTCAGCAAGGCAATGGAACAGCGTAAAGTTAACAATTGCCAGCAACCCTTTTATACCACTTCTTTTTACCGCGAAGGGGTTCAGAAAAACGACCGTTACATCAGTTATTCCGAAGCGGTATTCAAGGTTTATAAGTCGGCTTACACATCAGGTGAGTATTCCGATCAGGTAAAACTTCTGAAATCCAGGAAAATCCAGAACCCAAATCCTAACGATACTGTTTTTGTGAAACTGAAAGCCGGCGTACTTTCGGCCCTGCAACTGGATATTGTAAAATGCATTCCCGGTTTCCTCGACCAGTCCCCGCCAATCGAATATACTTACACCTATTCCGACCTGGTTTCATACAATTCGGCAGATGTGTATGCTATTACTTTTGTTCAGAACAAAGGCATCGAAGATGCGTTATACGCCGGAACTCTCTATATTGACAAAGATACTTATGCTATTCTTGGCGCAGATTTTGAAGTAAATCCCAAATATATCGATAAAGCGGCCGAAAGCCTGGTACTCAAAAAAAGCCGTAACCTGATCCTAAAACTCGAAAAAATAAATTATTCAATCAGCTACACGCCTTTCAATGGCAGGTATTACCTCAATCATGCGCGTTGCGATATAAAATTAAAAACACGCCGGCGGAATCATTTGTCGTACGATAATTTTAATACCTATCTCGAACTTGCAACCTGCCATATCGATACAGCCAATGTGGTAAAATTTTCCCGGCAGCAAGTGCTGAAGCCTAATGTGGTTTTCTCTGACGAGCCGTATCGCACCGACGATGCTTTCTGGGACGATTACAATATCATCGCCCCCGAGACCAGGTTAAGCGAAGCCCTATCGCGGATTATCGGCAAAATTGAAGAAATTAAATGAGATGTAGTCAATATGCTGTAGCACATTGATAGATTGGTTCTTTCGTTTAATTCAGAACCGATATCCAAGCAGAAAGTACAAGCGGTTTGTATTTGAAGCCAGCGAAGAAGTGCCCGAAACTCCGTCACCCCACTCATACCGGGCTTCAAACGAGTATTTTTTAAATCCTCCGCCAATACCAGCCAGGTATCCGGTTTCAGTTTTACTGGAAGGGAATAACTCCTTTTCGGTAACGGTAGGTGGTCCATAAAAAGTCCGGTTGATGGTAATCGAATTTTCTTCAGCTATGACCCTCCCGATAGAAAGCCCAATGTTCGAAAATAAAAACCATTTGTCCTTAACCAGGTATTTGTAACGGAGCATACTATTCACCTTCAGATGAGAAAAGCCTATTTTAGTATCAATAGTTGAAAAATATTCTTCGCTGATATATTCTTCAAAGTGCTGGCTTACGCTGAATGAACTTATTATCAGTTCGTTGTAAACCGACCATCTCCGCTGATTCCGTGCCAGCACAACATCCATAAGTAATCCTCCCGAAAAATTAACTGAAACGGGATAGTCAACGTTTGCCACGTACTTGTGTAATGACGGATCAGAACAGCTCATTACTAATTGAGTTGCCGAAATACCAGCTAAAACGCCAAAATCCACCTTCGTTTTTTCGCTGGTAAACTTAAAATCCGGTTCAGCTTTTTTACAATCGTAATAGGCTTTAAACAGTTTTTCCAGGCTTTTTATATCATATTCCAGCTTATTTGTCTGTTGTTGAATGGCCGGGCAATCCTGAAGATACAGCGTCAACTGCCCGATAAATTTCTTGTTTTCCTTATAAACGCTTATCGATTGACTTGTGTTTGCATTAATTTTATCGGTATTGTTTTTTAAATATTTTTTATAGATAAGCAACTCGAAATCAGGATATTGTTTAATGTAAAATTGAGGTTTCCCTTTTTTATCGTAGCTGTAATACAGGTTTTTTGTTCCCTGGAACATGGCCTGCAGGAAAATAGTATCCATCCTTATTTTTATTTCGGGGTCAAAATCCGACTCCTTGATCTGGTTCGGACTGTATTCGAGTTGGTGACTATCCTCAGCCTGTACAATAGCGCTCACATAGACTTCGTTTCGAACACTAAATTCACTGATTGTCAATGGATTGAATTCAATTTCTTTAGCGTTTTCCGAATCTTTAAACGAAATTTTATCTGGATTCTTCTCCCAGTTGAGGTAGTCAATAAATCCTTTCAACGTGTCGCCTTTCAGGGTGATTACAACTCCCGGCAGGTAGTTTTTCTGGCACTTGCCTGGTGTAAGAAACAGGAGGTTGGATAAAAGAAAGAGTACAATAAAGATGCTGATTCTGGTATGTTTTGATGTTGTCATAAAGTAGATATAGACCTGTCTATAAAAATTAGAGTTATTTCAGAAATCAGTTTGAACAATGGTATAGAATACTGCAGGCAAATGTATTGATGTAATTTAATTAATCACCTTGTATTTCAAAATATTATTAACATGTTGAACATGTATATTTTACTGATTATCAGACAAGCAGCAAGCGGTCAATTT
>CAIXAQ010000773.1 GCA_903917425.1 uncultured Bacteroidales bacterium | reverse complement strand
TGGCTTTTTGGATTCTATACTTTTTCTATCTGGTCACTTTACTTGGCTATGGCCTATATTGTGTTCTTCAGCATCCCTGCAAGCAGTGGATTAGGAATTGATGCCGGTCTTGCTGTGTTAGTCTTCGGCTCAATTGCCATCATGATTGTACAAGGTGGTATTGGAATTTATCCTGAGTTTGTTTCAAAGACATTGTTTTTATTTCAGGTTGTCAAAACTCAGGGCCTTGCTTTGGGCTGGCTGATATGGACTTCACAAAACCTTACCATCGTTGTAGTCGGAATTATTTCATTGATATTATTACCCATTTTAAACAACCGAAAAAATGTCAAAGCTTGAAATAATCCAAAAAAAAATCTTTGTCACTGCCGATGCGGATTACATCCGGATGCTGACTATCAGTAAGTTCCTGGGTAAAAAAATAGTGTTTACCAACGGCTGTTTCGATCTATTGCACCTGGGACATATTGATTACTTATCAAAGGCAGCGGATTTAGGCAATATGCTTATAATCGGGCTGAATTCCGATTTGTCGGTTAGCCGCATCAAGGGAAATACCCGCCCGTTACAGGATGAAAGGTCGAGGGCCATGGTGCTTGCATCCCTGGGATTTGTTGATGTTGTGGTTCTGTTCGGGGAAGATACGCCATACGAATTAATTAAAGCCACTCAGCCCAATATTTTAGTAAAAGGTGCTGATTACAAACCTGAAGACATTGTTGGTTACGATATTGTAAAAAATAAAGGAGGCGAAATTATCACTATCGAATTCCTGGAAGGATACTCAACTACGGCTATTGAGAATAAGATTTTGGGGAAGATATGAGTTATGAGATATGAGTTGTGAGATATGAGTTACTGATTTTGAGTGAATTCAAAGTTTGAGTAACGAGATGGTTAGCCATATTTCATAGTACTACATTAAGAATATCCCTTCGGTTTGGATTTAAATCCTATTTCATGATTTTTCGATTTGGCTTTTTACTTTTTCATAGGCTAATTCAATTTAATTTGCAAAACCCCTGGTCAAATTATATAATTTAGCTTCTCAAAACATCCACATCCTCAAATTCCCACATTTACAAATTATCGCATTCCCACATTTTCAAATTTTCAACTTAGCACATTCTCAAATTTTCAAATTAACCCCATGGCAAAAACAAAAACCGTATTTTTCTGTCAGAATTGCGGGGCGCAGTCAGCCAAATGGATGGGCCGCTGTACTTCGTGCGATGCCTGGAACACTTTTGTTGAGGAAGTGGTGCAACGTGATGATTCATCGGCAAAAAATACCGGAAATTTCAAGGTTGCCGAATCAAAGCCACGAAAACTCAAAGACATAGAACAAAGCAACGAGCAACGCATCACAACCAGCAACGGCGAACTCGACCGTGTGCTTGGCGGTGGATTGGTTGAAGGTTCGCTTATACTGGTTGGAGGCGAACCCGGCATCGGGAAATCGACACTCATGTTACAAATTGCCCTTAACATGCAAGGGATAAGAGTATTGTATGTTTCAGGAGAAGAAAGCGAGCAGCAGATCCGTATGCGCGCCGACAGGCTGGGCTTCAACGATCCCGATTGCTATATACTTACCGAAACCAATACACAAAGTGTTTTTCAGCATATTCAAACTGTGGATCCCGGGCTTGTAATCATTGATTCAGTTCAGACCTTGCAAACGAACCTGATCGAATCTTCGGCTGGCAGCATTTCACAGATACGTGAAACCGCCGCCGAGATGCAGCGATTTGCCAAAACCACCGGGGTACCGGTAATCCTTATCGGTCATATAACCAAAGATGGCGCACTGGCCGGCCCGAAAATACTGGAACATATGGTGGATACAGTGCTGCAATTCGAAGGCGACCGTAATTACGGCTACAGGATATTGCGTGCGGTTAAAAACCGTTTCGGTTCTGCTTCCGAACTTGGGATTTTCGAAATGCGCGACACCGGGTTGCGTGAAGTAACAAACCCATCGGAAATACTAATCTCACAACGGGAAGAACCTACCAGCGGTGTGGCTATTGCCAGCACTATCGAGGGAGTGCGCCCGATGCTTATCGAAGTACAGGCACTCGTGAGTTCGGCTGCGTATGGAACACCCCAGAGATCGAGTACAGGGTTCGACGGGCGAAGGCTGAATATGTTGTTGGCTGTGCTCGAAAAACGCTGTGGATTCCGGCTGGGGGTAAAGGATGTTTTCCTGAATATTGCCGGGGGTATCCGGGTGGATGATCCGGCTATCGATATGGCCGTAGTGAGTGCGATTCTCTCGTCGAACGAAGATATTCCTACCAATCAACAAATCTGTTTTGCAGGTGAAGTTGGCCTTTCGGGCGAGATACGCCCTGTAAACCGTGTGGAACAGCGCATTGCCGAAGCCGAGAAACTTGGTTTTGAACAAATCCTTGTTTCGCGCTACAACCTGAAAGGGCTGAAAACCGACAAATGGGCTATTAAAGTTACCGGTGTGGGGAAAGTAGAAGAGGTTTTCGGGATATTATTCGGGTAAAGGCCTAAAAAAATAACCAGGAAGGTATGGAGGGCACGGAGGAACACGGAGATTTTTTTTTAAACCACTCAGGCACTAAGGGCACTAAGTTGCACTAAGGATTTTACAATTTATTGAATTACAGAATGCTGGAACAATCTTCTACCTCATTTCTCCGTGTTTCTCAGTGTCCTCCGTGCCTCCGTGGTAAAAGAATCAATACTCATCCCAACTATTAATCGCGATGTCTTCCGGCTGCAGTTTGCAGATGGCATAGATAAATGCGCTGGCAAGCCGGGCATTGGTGATAAGGGGGATATTAAAGTCAACAGCCGCCCTGCGGATTTCGTAATCGTTGTATAACTCCGTCTTCGAAAGGTTTTTCGGGATATTGATAACGAGATCAATTTTTCGGCTCTTCAGGTATTCGAGCGTGTTTGGAGTTTTTTCTTCATCGGGCCAGTAAAGAGTCGTTACCGGCACTTCGCTATCCGATAGAAACTTCGCCGAGCCTGGTGTTGCAAATAAATTGTATCCGCGTTCGACCAGCATTTTTGCACTTTGCAGCAGTTCAATCTTTGATCGCGCATCGCCGGACGAAAACAGTATATTCTTTTCGGGAATCCTGTATCCGACTGATAGCATTGCCTTCAGAAGTGCTTCGTAATAATTTTCGCCAATGCAGCCTACTTCGCCTGTGCTTGCCATTTCCACGCCTAATACGGGATCCGCTTTCTGTAAGCGCGAAAACGAAAACTGCGAAGCTTTTATTCCCACATAATCCATATCAAATGCTGATTTTTGCGGCTTTTCAACGGGAATGTCCAGCATAATTTTCGTTGCAAGTTCAATGAAATTTATTTTCAACACCTTGCTCACAAAGGGGAAACTCCGCGAAGCCCGAAGGTTGCATTCAATCACCTTAATATCGTTGTCGCGGGCCAGGAACTGCATATTGAAGGGACCGCTGATATTGAGCGCCTGTGCTATATCGCGCGAAATACGCTTTATGCGGCGTGCTGTTTCGAAATACATTTTCTGTGCCGGAAACACGATGGTGGCATCGCCCGAATGCACGCCGGCAAATTCGATATGCTCCGAAATAGCGTAAGCAACCATTTCCCCTTTATTGGCAACCGCATCAATTTCAATTTCTTTGGCATTCTGTATAAATTCCGAAACAACAACCGGGAACTCCTTCGAAACTCTTGCTGCCAGGGTGAGGAAAAAATCGAGTTCCTGCCGGTTGGAAACCACGTTCATAGCTGCTCCCGACAATACATACGAAGGGCGTATCAGCACCGGGAACCCAACTTCATCCACAAAATCATAGATCTGCTCAATTTCAACCAGTTCCTTCCAGCGTGGCTGATCAATTTTCAAGGTATCGAGAAGAGAAGAGAATTTATGCCGGTTTTCGGCATTATCAATGCTTTCGGGTGCGGTTCCCAGTATCGGGACTCCCTGCCCGTGCAGCCGCATCACCAGGTTGTTGGCAATCTGTCCGCCGGTACTCACAATTACGCCTTTAGGTTGCTCCAGGTCAATGATATCCATGGTACGTTCAAACGAAAGCTCATCGAAAAAAAGCCTGTCGCACATATCATAATCGGTACTAACCGTTTCAGGATTAAAGTTGATCATAACACCGCGGTAGCCTTCGTTGCGGGCAGTTGTAAGCGCATTTACCGAGCACCAGTCGAATTCGACCGAACTACCAATCCTGTATGCCCCGGAACCAAGAACAATGACCGACTTTCCATCCCTTTCGGGAACAATATCATGCGCCGACCCGTTATATGTCATGTACAGGTAATTAGTCTGGGCGGGATATTCAGCTGCCAGGGTATCTATCTGCTTGATATATGGAACTATGCCAAGCGATTTACGGTAATTCCGTACCTGAAGCATTTCCTGGTGAATATTCCCGGGAGCTTTGTTCACAAACCGCGCAATCTGGAAATCGGAAAATCCTTTTTGCTTGATCGTTTTTAATAGTTCGTCCGAAATGTCTTCAATTTTATTAAACTCTTTTAAATCAAC
>CAIXAQ010000772.1 GCA_903917425.1 uncultured Bacteroidales bacterium | reverse complement strand
GTTTCACAAACCGGAAGCCAGCTTTGGGGCGCTAATGGCATTGTTGTCGGGAATGGACTGGCACCTTATCCCGCTCTTTTGTCGAATGGCGAAATTGCCGTTGCCTGGATTGACGAAGCAAGCAATACCTTGAAAATTCAAAAAATAACTACCGCCGGCACCGCTGCCTGGGCTATACCAGTTACAGTTACCGTAGGCACCACTGGTACTACCCGCGGACAAATAGTACCTAATACCAACGGCAGTTTTACCATGGTTTTTCAAAAACGCGGCACCGGTGTTTATACTACCTTGTATGCTCAACGCTTTAATAATGCAGGCACAGCCCAATATGCTCCTTTGCAGATATGCAGCCAGACCACCATGGGCGTAAGGTACTATTCGGTTGCAGGCGAAAAAGATACTACCTACGTGGGTTATTATTGCAGCGCCGGGAGCCGGTTCAATTCGTTTCTTCAGCGTATTAACCCTGACGGAACGATACCCTGGGGCATGAATGGCTCCAATTTTAATACCAGCGTTTCAGGAACCGACAATTACCAGGGTACCACCAACATAGACCTCACTCCTGGATCCCCTTATGTGTGGTCGTTGTGTACATTCAGCAATCCAAATCAAACCACCTATGGTGTTTATGTTCAGAAATTCAGGAAAACCACCGGCGCCCGCCAGTTTACGGACCAGGGGAAAGTTGTTTATCCAATATCCAGCAACATGGATACACAGGCGGGTTCCATTTCGCTTGTAAACGATGAACCTATGTTTATGAGTTACAGCTCCAATTATAAAATTAAAGCCACGCGTCTGAGTGCCTCCGGTGCCTTTGTTTGGCCGGGAAACAGTGTTGAGATAAGTTCGACAACGGCTACCATGGGCAGTCCCAAAGGTCGTTACGGATTCGCTGCAAACGGTCCGAATAAATGCGTAGGAGTTTGGACTGAAAACAGGGGAATGTCGGAAAAAGGCTATGCACAGGGTATTTCGGTTGGCGGTCTTGTTGGCATTGATGTAGCTACCCAAGGTGGTGTTCCTGCTTCGATCGTTATCGACCATGGAACATTGCAGATGGTGGCAACTGTCTTTCCGCTTACAGCCAATCAGGCTGTTACATGGAGCCTTTTGCCGGTAACCGGAATGGCAACCATAAGTGCAACCGGCCTGGTAACAGCTCAGGTTAACGGAACAGTCTGGGCAAAAGCAACTTCTGTTCAGGACAATACAATGAAGGATTCGTTGCTTGTAACTCTTTCGAGCCAGACAACTGCCCCAACGCCGGCACCTACGGGTACTTCAGCACAAACACTTTGTAAAGGAGCGACCGTTGCCGACCTTGCAGCTACCGGAACAGACATAAAATGGTACGAAACACTTACCGGTGGTACTGCATTGGCACCCACAACCACTTTGTTAAACAACAAACATTATTTTGCCTCTCAAACAATCTCAGGCATCGAAAGTATTGATCGTTTTGAAGTAACGGTTACTTTAATCACAGTGAATGTATTTGTCACTAAAGCCGGGATAACACTTACGGCACTCGCCAACGGAGCTGGTTACCAATGGGTTACCTGCCCCGATTATGCCATCATTAACGGAGCCATTTATCAGAGTTTTACGCCGGTTCAAAATGGCTCTTATGCTGTAATTGTCACCCAGAATAACTGTTCGGATACATCTGCATGTTTTAACATTGTTAATGTCGGGATGAATGAAAGCAAACAGGCAACTGCTATAACTGTGTATCCAAATCCTGCTGCCGAATTAATTACCGTAGTTATAAATCCGGGTTTATTGGGAACAAGCTACGTTGTGGTTGATAAATTGGGCAGAACCGTACTTTACGGAACATTTAACAGCGAAAGTACTACTATCAGCCTTGCCGGGTTATCTTCAGGATTGTATTCGGTTTTATACGGCAAACAAAATCAGCAATCGTATAAACTGATGAAAAAGTAGGCGGTCGCTTTTGCCTTAATAGGTTCTAAAAGCCGATGCGAACCAGGTGAATCCGCAGGAAATCACTTTTAGCCTGCTGACAAGAAAAAAATTGCATAAAAAAGTCCGGCTCACCACCGGACTTTTTTATGTTCAAAATCTTATGAATGCTGCTTGTGGTGCCGCTTTATTTCGCATCAATAATAAAAGGAGCACTTTTTTTACTGTCCATGATTATAAGTTTCGCATTGGGTGAAGTCGCAATAGCCTTTATCATTTCGTATTGCAACTGTTTGTCGCTCAGCCCGGTACTAAGTATCTTCTGATAGTCGGCAATTCCCTGTGCTTCAACGCGTTTACGTTCGGCTTCCTGTTTCTCTTTTTGCAATACAAAGGTCATTTTTTGCGCATCCTGTTCGGCATTAATTTTCGATTCGATAGTGGTTTTCACCGAAGCAGGAAGCGTGATGTTCCTGACTAAAAGTTGTTCAAGTATTAATCCCCTGCTCTTAAAATCACCTTCGATGGATTTGAAAATCCTCGCCTGAAATTCATCTCGTTTGGTCGAATACAGGGCGACAGCATCGTAATAAACCGCATTGTCCCTGATTTTCGTTCTGCAAATCGGACGTACGATGGTATTCCTGTAGTCGGTTCCGATTTCTTTCAAAATGCGCGGAGCCTCGTTGGAAACCACTTTATACAGCACGGTAAGATCGATAATTACTTCGAGACCATCCGCCGAAAGCACGCGTATGGCATCATCACCGGCTTTGTCGCCTTCATCGTGCACGCTCGACATAGTATAGTTTTGAGTGCGGATATCAAACGTTACAACTTCTACCAATGGATTTATGATATTAAGACCACTCTCTAAGGTATTGTTGTTCACTTTGCCAAAAAGTTTCTGAACACCCACATAGCCGGGTTCAATTTGCTGCACAGCTGACAGGCCAGCACCGATTAGAACAACCAGAAAGCCAATAATCCTGACTATTCCTGCGTATGGCCTGAATGGCGATTCCGTCCGGACAAGGACAAAACCAATCACAATGACAATAATTCCAATGACGCTTAAAAACATGTTTTTTTAGATTTAAAGGTTAGAAATCCGGATTAAAATAAGCTGTAAATATACTACAAATGACAGATGTTATGAAACATCAGGATTAATATGCAAACTTGCTGAACCTTAAACATATTCAGATTGTTCTCCAGAGCTATTGAGGTCTTTTTCGGAATCCTTTTCCGGAAAGATAATTTAAAACATCACTAAACATTAACTTCGCCCCAAAATTCAATTCATGTTCATTGTTAAGCGTCATCATACCAATCCCTATTTTAACCTTGCAGCTGAAGAATATTTTCTGAAAGAAACTGAAGAGGATATTTTTATGCTTTGGCGCAACGAACCAGCCATTATTGTCGGGAAACATCAGAATACCCTTTCGGAAATCAACCTGGATTATGTTAAGGAAAACAATATTCGGGTGGTACGCAGGCTTACAGGCGGAGGTGCAGTGTTTCACGACCTGGGGAACCTGAATTTCACTTTTATTCAATCCAACAAGGATCATACACTGAACGATTTCCGGAAATATACCGAACCTATCCTCGATGTTCTTAAAGAACTTGGAATTGATGCCCGTTTCGAAGGCCGTAATGACCTCACAATTGAAGGGAAAAAATTCTCCGGTAATGCTGAAATGGTTTGGAAAAACCGCGTTTTACATCATGGCACCCTGCTGTTTTCTGCAACCATGACCGACTTAAGCCAGGCGTTGAAGGTGAACGAAGCAAAATTCCAGGATAAAGCCGTAAAATCGGTCCGTAGCCGCGTTACCAATATCAGCGAACATTTGCATCAGGCAATGAATGTGACACGATTTTCGGAACTCATCGAAAGACATATCGTTAGCATGTATCCTGATGCCCTGTTTTATGAACTTACCCGGCAGGATGAACAGATAATTGAAGATATGGTGCTTTCAAAATACGGTACCTGGGACTGGAATTTTGGTAATTCGCCCGCGTATAATTTCCGCAAGATCGTACGCACCGAAAATAGCGGCACCATTGAGTTTTGCCTGGATGTACAAAATGGACTGATTATGCATACCCACTTTTATGGTGACTATTTTTCACATGCTGATCCTAAAGAAATCGAAGATGTGCTGGCTAATATTCCTCATGAGGAATCAGCCATCCGCAAAGCAGTTTCGTCATTTAATATCCCAGACTATTTCGCGAAGCTTACAATTGATGAGTTGGTGAAGGGGTTGTTTTAAGAAACTTCCTGGCAGGAAAAATGTGTCTTTAAAGAATTAATGACATCATGTCATTCCCAATTTAACACGTTAATATCGGATAACATAAGAACCTGGTTAAACCTCTCAAATACACAAAGGTTCAGCATGTCACGAATTTGTTTTTTTTATACATTTACTTTTCCAATCTGTAAAGCTATGAGCTGTGCAAAAACGAAAAGTAAGGGCAGTATCCGATTATCATTTATTCCGGTTTTTATTATTATCCTGTGCTGTAGTTCGCAGTTAAAAGCGCAGACGGAAGGTCTTTACAAAGGAAAATTCTCGCTGCCTCCTGGTTCGGCCAAAGATGTTGCCTATTATGAAAACCAACTTACTATTTCGATTGATAAATCGGGAGTAGTAAGCGGCAAGCTCAATTTTGTTGGAGGGTCGTCTGAGAAACATGAGGAATATGTTCATTTTACAGGCACTTTTAGTGGGGAATTGCATGGAACTTCTTTTAGTGCGCCCGGCAAAACTACCCTGATTATGCTCGACGGCAAGCAGAACGGAACCGAGCAGGTCAGTTTCAGGCTATCCGGCCAGGTTGTTTCCAGCGGGAGGAGTTCGCAGATTACCGGTAAACTGATTATTACCAATAGCGAAGAGGGCGGAGGTACCGAATTCCTTTCCTATACAGCTTCGCTTTCGTCAGGTGAAGGTTTGCAGCTTAGCTACCCGTTGGGGGAAAGTCCGAGGGTTTTCGACAAAGGCTGGAAATTTGGAGCCAGTTGCATACTTAACGAGGGCACTGAGAACGAGGTTGATCTTTCTGATGATATTAAGTGGAGCGG
>CAIXAQ010000771.1 GCA_903917425.1 uncultured Bacteroidales bacterium | reverse complement strand
TGATGTACTGATGTATAGGTACTGGAACCATGCTTCAAATCCATGTAGTAATCATGATGCAGCAATATTTTCAGGACTTTGTGAAATAACAGTTTTATTTGCACAATCAATTTCTGCTCAAACGTTTGCGGAACTGGATTGGCACCTTCTGAATTAGCCTGAAATGTGATTAAATTTGTATCAGCATAAAGTTACAACCTTCATAGAAATTAATTAACTCTGTTATGAAACAATCTCTACGAATAAACCGGTTGATCTCAGCAATAAAAGTATTCCTTTTAGTTATTTTTTTAATCACCTGGACATCGGCACACACCCAGTCACGCAATGTATCGGGTACGGTGACGGATTCCGAAACCAAAGAAACCTTGCCTGGTGCTACAATACAAATAAAAGGAACCACCAGCGGGACAACCTCCGATATTAACGGTAAATATACGGTTCAGGTAAGCGGGTCTTCTGCAGTGTTCCGTGTATCGTTTATAGGATACGAAGACAAAGAGATAGTTGTTGAAAACCAGACTGTAATTAATATTCAGCTCGTTACAAAGAAAACCATGCTCGAGCAGGTTGTAGTTGTTGGCTACGGTACCCAGAAACGAAGCGATGTTACCGGCGCAACCGTCAATCTTAAAGGAGCTGAGCTTTCAAAGCAGCCGGTATTAACAGCTACCCAGGCTATGCAAGGAAAAGTTTCAGGTGTACAGATTATTAGCTCAGGAAGTCCTGGTTCAGCTCCACAGTTAAGGATAAGGGGAACGAGTACCTTATTAGGTGGCACTCATGTACTCTATGTTGTGGATGGTGTGTTAACAGATGATATAACCAATGTTAACACTGCTGATATTGTTGATATGAACATACTAAAAGATGCTTCTTCTTCAGCTATATACGGATCAAGGGGTGCCAATGGTGTAGTTATTATTACTACAAAAAAAGGAAGCAGCACCAGTGGAAAACTCAATATTACCTATAACGCATCCTTTGGGAGCAGGTCCGCATCGAACCTTGTGAAGATGGCCAATGCCGACGAATATTAAAATTATTACCAGGCAGCTACAGGAGAAGTATTATCCGGCACGTCTTCAAATACGGATTGGTATAAAACGATTTTGCGCAATGCGTTTGAACAAAACCATAATCTTTCCGTTTCGGGAGGAAATGAGAATACGACCTATTTTTTTAGCGGAAGTTATCTGAATGATGAGGGTATAGTTCTTGAAAATCAGTTTAAAAGGTTTACTCTCAGGTCGAATATGGATTTTAAAATTTCAAAGTATATTAAAGCAGGGATTCAGGCTTCGTTTGCCAACGCTGTTAATGAAAACGGCTTCAACAACCTGGATATTGATGAAAACGGCAATATCGGAGGAGCATACAGCGATGCTTACAGGGCTGCCCCGATCATAAATGCCAAGGTTGGTGATAAATACGGGAATGTCTCGGCATTTAACGGACAGGTTGGCAATCCGCTGCTTGACCTTCAGAATAATAAAGTTAGGGTTGGAACCAACAGGATGCAGGGAGCTGCTTACCTCGATATAACTCCCTTTAAGGACTTTAGCTTTCACTCTGGACTGGGAGCGGATCTTTTGTTTAAACAGGCCCGCCTTTACGATTATAAATTCATAAATGATGAAACCACCTTCGATATTGCAGGTGGTAACCAGATGAATTTAAACAGTGCTTTGTTTAATAAAAATGTGAATAATTTCAAATGGGTTTGGGATAATTACGTTACCTATTCAAAGGTTTTTGGAAAGCACGATTTTAAATTCATGGCAGGCACAACCGCTGAGAAATTTCAGGAAACATGGCTTTACGGAACGCGCAAAGAAGTTCCGGCTGATCCAAACCTCTGGTACCTGTATAATGGCTTAGCCAGTAGCTCGCAAAACGATGGCAAAGGTGATAAATGGACCAGGAATTCATACATGGCCCGGTTAAATTATAACTTCAACGACAGGTACCTGCTTACTGCTACAGTTAGGCGCGACGGCAGTTCGCGTTTCCCTGAACAGAACCGGTGGGGAACATTTCCATCGGTCGGACTTGCATGGAACATTAATAAAGAAAGCTTCATGGCATCTCAGCATATATTTGATATGCTGCGTGTGAGGGGAAGTTGGGGAGTTGTAGGGAACGATCAGATTTCGACAGATGCTTTCATAAGTACTATTGTTCCTAACCTTGCTTATCCGTTTAGCGGAAGTGCAACCGGGGCAACAAACGGAAGCCAGATCAATCAGATCAAGGATCCAAATATCAAATGGGAGAGTACGTCGGAATATGATTTTGCAATCGAATTCGGGGTATTAAACAATCGACTTACAGGCGAGTTTAATTATTACGACAAGGTTGTTGATAACGCTTTAATCTTCGTGAATATTCCTTCGACAGATCGGAGAGCGTCGTGTAGGGAAAGAGTGTA